>JAIRNJ010000244.1 GCA_031258115.1 Treponema sp.
ATCTTGAAGAAGACGCGGGGAAGATGATCCATACGGGTACTGTTTCCCTTTTGGACTATAACCGTGCGGGGGTCTCTCTTCTGGAGATCGTCACCGAGCCCGATATGGAAACCGGGGAAGAGGCCGAACTCTTCATTCAGCAGCTCCGCCGTACGGTCCGCTATCTTGGAGTCTGCGACGGCAACATGGAAGAGGGCTCCCTCCGGGCGGACGCCAACGTGTCGATCAACTTTGAGGGGAAGGGCCTGGGGAAGAAGGTGGAAATAAAGAACCTCAACTCAAGCCGTTTTGTAAAGCTGTCGCTGAACTATGAGATTGCACGGCAGGGAGTGATGCTGGATACAGGCAGGGAAGTTATTCAGGAGACGCGGCTCTGGAATGAAAACCGGGACGAGACCGCGCCCATGCGTACAAAAGAAAACGCGCAGGATTACCGTTACTTCCCCGAACCGGATCTTCCGGTCTTTACCCCGGATGCGGCCTTCCTTAAATCCGTCGAGGATTCTCTTGTTGAATTGCCTCTGGCCCGGCAGAAACGGCTGGAAACCGGATACGGTATTTCCCCGGAACAGGCCGGCCTTATCTGCGAGGAAAAATCACAGGCGGATTACTTTGAGGCCGCGGTTGCCGAAGCGGAAAAGCAGGGATCCGGCAGAAAGAATGCGGCTCAGAAGATTGCCAACTGGCTCCTTCAGGATATAAAGCATATTCTTGTACGGGAAGGCATCGGTTTGGATGACTTTGCCCTCAATCCCCGCCGTCTTGCGACCCTCGTATCTCTTGCGGCTTCCGGCAGCATTTCCGGCAAGAATGCCAAACAGGCCCTTGAGGCGGTGATAGCGGAAAACCGCGAGCCTGAAGACATCATCCGGGAACGGGGCTGGGAACGGCTTTCTGATCCTGCAAAGATTGCCGAAGCGCTTGACACGGTATTCGCCGCGGAGAGTAAAACCGTGGCGGAACTGCGGGAGCTTGCGGTCGTGGAAGAAAACAGGGGAATAGTGAAGAGAAGGCAAACCCTCTGCGCCTACCTTGTAGGCAAGGTAATTGCGGCCACGGGGGGCCGGGCGGATCCGGTGATTGCCGGAGAACAACTGAGCAGGAAACTGGTGTCTTAAAAAACGCAAAGTAAAAGAAGTGAGCTTGTCCAAAACCCGGTTAGTTTTGGACAAGCCCTTGGAAAAACCGGTCAAAAGCCCGGTTTTTCCCCTAAATCTAAGGAAGCTGTTCCAAAAACTGAAGTTTTGGAACAGCCTCAAGTAAAAAAATTTAGTTTTTACATGAAGGAGGGATTATGCGTCTGCTTGCTGCGGATACAGCGGCGGCTGCCAGAGAGAAGCAGCAAACAGAGATCGAACTTGCCGGGTGGGTACACCGTATCCGGGACATGGGGGGCATCAGTTTTGTGATCCTCCGGGATCGTTCCGGCCTTGTACAGTTGGTGTTTGATGAAAAGCCTGTGGATTCTTCCGGCCTTCCGCTGACACCGGAGTCGGTGATCCGTGTCCGGGGTAAGGCGGCCCTCAACGAAAAGGCGCCCGGCGGCGCGGAACTGCGCGTTGCCCCAGGCGGTCTTGAAGTGATAAGCCGGGCCGCGCCGGAGCTTCCCTTCCAGGTGAACGGGGATCTCTCTAAAATCGGCATTGAGGCAATTCTCGATAACCGCACTCTCTCCCTCCGCAATCCCAAAATACGTTCCATATTCAGAATACAGGCTACGATTATCGAAGCCTTTTCCGCATACCTGCGAAGTCAGGGTTTTACCGAAATAAAGACAAGCAAGCTTGTGGGAAGCGGTACGGAGGGAGGCACCAATCTTTTTGAGGTTGAGTACTTTGACCGGAAGGTGTTTCTGGCCCAGAGTCCCCAGTTCTACAAGGAAGTCATGGTAGCGTCGGGGCTTGAACGTGTCTTTGAAGCTGCCCCCGCTTACCGGGCCGAAAAACACGACACGCCCAGGCATCTCAACGAGTATGTCTCCCTGGACGTGGAGATGGGTTTTATTGATTCCGAACTTGAACTCGTCGAACTTGAAAAGGGCCTGCTTGCCCATATCTTTGAAGAAGTAGCGCGCAGGAACGCTGCGGATTTGGAAGCCTGGGAAGCCGCGGTTCCCGACGCGGCTTCGGTTGACGCTTCTCCTGTCGTTCCCTATGGGGAGGCCCTTAAGATTGCCAATGAGGAAAACGCAAAGGGCAGGCGGCCTTCCGCAGGGGCGCGGCTTTTCGACATCAACCCCGAGGCCGAAAGGCTGATCTGCGACTGGTCGCTGCGGGAACACGGTTCGGCTCTGGTTTTTGTCAACGAATTCCCCCGGCGCTACCGGCCCTTCTACACCTATCCCAAGGATCTGGGCGACGGGCAGGCTGCTTCCACCATGAGTTTCGACGCGCTTTTCCGGGGCCTTGAGATCACCACGGGCGGACGCCGCCAGCATGACTACAATGCCTTCCTCGAAGCGCTTTCCAAATTCGGCCTCAAAGCAGAGCATTTTGAAGGCTACCTGAACCTTTTGAAGTACGGCTGTCCCCCCCACGGCGGTTTTGCCGTCGGCTGCGAGAGGCTTACCCAGAAGATCCTCGGCCTTGCAAATGTGAAGGAAGCTTCCCTCTTCCCCCGCGACAGAAAACGTGTGGAACCCTGATTTTTTTCCAAGGAAGCGCTGATTTAATGTGTATCAGTACCGGCTTGCCCGCGAAAGATAAGCGTGCTGCTGTGCATGGCAGGGTATTCCCGTATTTCAAAAATGTCTCCGTCAAAAACAATCCGTACATCTATCCCTTCCCTGTCGGGCCTTGCAAACGGCGCAAGACAGCGTTCAACGATGTCCCGCTCCATGGCGGTGTTTACGGCGGGATTGGCGTATAGCGTGCAGTCAAGCTTTACCTTTTTCTCCTGCGGCGTTTTACCCTTGCGGGAATATATTGTTTTTGCGCTCTCCCGGGGATCCAGAAAAAGCGAGAATGAGGCGGTTTCTCCGATGGAAAGATACCAGCCGAAATACCCCTGATCCGTTTCATCTTCTTTGAAAGTTAAAACGGCAGGTATCTGTTCAGCCGGGAGCAGGGCTAAAACGGGATTATAGAATGTTCCCGGTATTTTACGCGGCAGGCCGGCAATATCCCAGTAAGAAGTAATTGTTTCCGAGAACCAGCCGGGGACGGCCGCCGGCTCCCTGTTTTTTTCAAACCGTTTTGCCATGTCCTCGAACATAAGAATTCTTGCGTCCAAAAGTCCGATGATTTTTTTATCAATCCATATACGGGTTTCCGAAGTTACATCAATGAATGCCGAGTTGGTTAAAACAATTTCATCACCGTAACTGGTCATTGTCCGCATTTTCGGCGTGTCGATATAGCGCAGCGGACTATAGCGGACGGTATAATGAAACGGTATATAGATCATATCCAGCCCGATGGCGGAAATTTTATTCTTCCGCAAGACGGCGATTCTCTCTTTCAGTTCCCGGCGGAACGATTTATTCATTTCAATTTTCCGGCATAGTTCTTCATACTGTTCAGCAGAACCGATCTCATAAGCGCCGAATGTCAGTTCCGGGGATTGGTAACGCTGCAGTTCATCATAGTTTCCAATATACCATGTACGCCGGAATTCCGGAAAAAAAGCGGATAGGGTTCCGTCAGTCAAATACAAAACAGAATCCTTGTTGCTTTTGTCCCGCATAAAAATATAGCGCGTAGAGGCCGCCATGACATACTGAAAAAGAGTCCTGTCTTTTCCCGCAAATTTTTCATGAAGCCGGGCGGCAAATTCTCCGGAAAGGCCGGCAAATGCGTTTTCCGGGATTTCCAGCGTTACAAAAAACAGTTTTGGAGGGCCGTTTCTTCCCGGCAGATAATCCCGTTTAAGATATGTCCACAGTTCCACCGGGTGGAGTTTCAATATACACGTTTCATCGTACCGGGTAATACGAAGATCGCAGTCTCCTTCCAGAATATTAAAGTTCGGGATCTCATACGTCCAGTCATCCTCTCTCCTGCTGCCGTTCCACCAGTATCCGCCGAGGCTCCTGTCAAGCGATTGTCCCGTCTCGCTTTCGGCGGCGTTTAATACCGCTTTCTCAGGGAAATAAAGCGGCGCCGTTTTGAAGTTCCAGCTATCGGCAAAAATCGCCTTTGTCCAGTACCCGGTTTCGCCGTGTTCATTGAAGCCTGCCACCCGCAGTTCCCGTGCCCCGTTTCCCTGCCCGTTTTGCAGTATCGTAATATGGCGTGTAATCGCGGCTTTTCCGGCAAGGGGAATACGCGGCTGGGCTCTCCATTCTTCGGAAGGGAGTCCCCACTCGGTCAGATTTGAAAAGTAATTGCTTCCCTTCAAATCGGATGTATAGGGTATATATGTGTACTTGAAAAACATAGGGTCACAGCCGACAATGTCAAAATCGGCGATACGGGTATACATAAGGCCGGCTTCGTTGATTACAAAAATACTTGATCCGCTTGCGGAAAGGGACGCCGCCTTGAATGCGCCGCGTTCGGGCCCGATGAAATTCCTGGAAAAGTCGCCCGGCAATCCCGTATCGGCATAACAAATTTCCTGTCCGTCTTCCAGCAGTACATAGGTTGTAGCGATTTCCTGTATGCCGTTGTGGTGCTGGTTTCCAAAGGGATCCTCGTAATACAATACATGCATATTCCGTTTGCCCATTGCCCAGGATCTGTTTTTTGCAAAGCGCATATCAATGTAAAGCTGCTCTGCTTCGGGCCATCCCTGCCGGTCAAGCCAGACATTTGAGGGACGTGAAATTATCGTGTCAAAACAGTAACGGTAAAGACCTCCCTCCGCCGAAAGGGCAATCAGTTCATCCGCATCGGCGGATATTTCCATAACGGCATCCGTTTTGCGAAAGCCCGGTTTCCGGCTATGGGGCACTCCGTTTTTTCCGAAGATGGTCCACTCTTTCGGTTCAAGCGACCTGTCTATGCTTTTATACCAGATACGCCCTTCATGAAGCAGATAGTAGTGATAGGTGTTAAAGGTTTGGGTTCTGGTTTTGATATGGACAGCTTCCGGGAAATCGCCGTTTATATTCTCCCCGGTAAGCCTGGGAGGAAAGCCGCTCACGATACCGGAAGAAACTGCTTTTGACGATGTGCAGGCGCCTATAAGGAATGACAGGACAAAAACCACCGCAGAAAAGACAGGCTGTTTGAAGCATCGTACATGCATATTCCGTTTCTGATAATAGGATTCTTTAAGGCGGCATGTCAACCGAAACCTTGACTCATACCCGGAACCTGTCTATAAAGTAAGCGGCTTTGTGGACAGACTACCTATTCCCTTTTTGCGGAAAGTGCTATTCTGAAAGCGCTATCATGAATGCATCTTCATCAGTGCAGGACAGTTCCCAACCTCAGCAAATTCAGACCATGATGGAAAAGTGGAACGGTAAGGCTCTTTTCCGTCTGATCTGGCCCCTTGTAATCGAACAGATCCTTGCCGTAACCATGGGAGCGGCGGACACGGTGATGATGAGTTCGGTCGGGGAATTTGCCGTTTCCGGGGTAAATATTGTCGACAACATCAATAATCTTCTTATCATAGCCTTTGGGGCGCTCTGCACCGGGGGCGCGGTGGTGGTGAGCCAGTATATAGGCAGGCAGGACAACAGGAATGCGTCTTCCGCATCCAAACAGCTTCTCTATACGGCCGCGCTCATCTCTGTCGTCATCATGGCCGTGGGCCTCCTCCTGCGGGGGCCGCTTGTCAGAATCCTCTACGGCAGGCTGGAAAATGATGTCTGGGAAGCATCCATGATCTATTTTTTTATAACCGCGCTTTCCTTTCCTGCCCTGGCTGTCTACAGCGCCAACGCGGCACTTTTCCGGGCTGTGGGCAACAGCAAGGTTACCATGCGCATTGCGTTTCTGGTGAATGTGCTCAATATCGGAGGCAATGCGTTCCTGATCTTTGTGCTGAAGCTGGGAGTCATGGGCGCGGCCTTGTCCACGCTGATCTGCCGCAGCGCCGCCGCGGTAATCACACTTATCCTGCTCATGAGGAATCACGGCAGACCCATTTCCCTTGAGGGCCTGCACAAGATTGTCTTTATACGGCCCATGATTGCAAGGATTCTCAATGTGGGAATTCCCAGCGGGCTTGAAAGTTCCATGTTCCAGGTGGGACGCCTTTTGACCCAGCGGATCTTTCCGGTCTTCGGTACCAGCGCCATTGCGGGGAATGCCATCGCCGGGGTTATCAACAGTTTTTCCTTCATGCCCGGCAGCGCCTACGGCATGGCCCTCCTCACCGTTGTCGGTCAGTGCGTGGGGGCCGGGGATTACGACGCCGCAAAGAAGCAGACTTTCCGGATCATGAAACACATGTATCTTATCATGTTTATCATTTCCGGCCTGATATTTATTTTTATGGAACCGCTGATAGGCATATTTAGTCTCAGCGGCGCGGCCCACGGTTACGCCGGGAGTTTTCTCCGCATTCACTGCATTTCCATGATAGTCGGCTGGGGCATGAGCTTCGGCCTGCCCAACGCGCTCCGCGCCGCGGGAGACGCCCGCTATGTAATGTGGGTGGCTACCATCTCCATGTGGACCGTCCGGGTGAGCCTGGCTTATCTCCTTGCTTTTCCCCTGCATGTAGGCCCCCTTGGTGTCTGGATCGCAATGGGCTGCGACTTCATCAGCCGGGGGAGCTTCTACTGCATCCGCTGGCTCAGGGGCAGATGGATGAGCAAAAAGGTGATCTAGCAGCCTGTTGCACTTGTAGGTTTTTGCGTCACTTCGTACCGCAAAAACCACGATTAACGGGCTGCTTTGGCAGTTTGCAGAGTAAAAAATCGCCTGATCGGCGATTTTTGGAGG
>JAIRNJ010000265.1 GCA_031258115.1 Treponema sp.
CAATTATCGGCCGATACATAAATATCTAAATATGCCGTCATTGCAAGCGCTTCGGGATTTTTCTTCCTCTTTTCGCAATATCGGAGGGGAAATGAGTCTCCTTGCGGAGCAGGGAACCCCCTACGAGGAACCGGAATTCCCCGATCACGAAAGCGCTGCAGGTTCAGGGCCCGCCCCTTCCCTAAGACCCCAAAAAGAACCGGTTTCTCCCCCCGCGGATTTTGCTGATGCAGGTCTGTCTTATGACGGCGAAATGGATCTCGGCAGCTTTGACCTTACAGGGGGGCCGGGGGATTTCGGCGATATTGGTATTGATTCTCTCAATCTCGGGGAAACTCCCGGAATTCCGGCGGGAACCGAAGGAGATGATGAAGGCGGAGATATTGATTTCGGGGCCTTTCTCGATACCATTCCCGACGATCTGCCGATTCCCGGTACGGAAGATATCCCCGCGGCTTCCGGGGCTGAGGACGCGCTCCCGGAAGATATCCCCGGAAGTTCCGGCTTTGGAGATCTGCCGGGATTCCCCGAAGAATCCGTCGAAACTCCCGATCCGGGATTTCCCGAAGAGACGGAAGCCCTGCCCGAAGAAATCCTGGCGGCCGAAGAGCCGGCCGTTTCCGGTGAAGGCGGTTTCGGTTCGCCGGACGGCCTTCTTGACGGCCTTGCAGATGATCTTGAGGCCGTTCCCGGTGAAGATGAATCCTTCGATCTTGGAGGGGAAGAGGGGATTCCGGATACCGGGATCGGCATGGAAGACTCAAGTTTCGATCTGGGCGGTGAAGAGGGAGTAGACGAACTCGCTCCGCTGGAGGATCTTTCCCCTGTTGAAGATGTACCCCTGGCAGCAGAGGCCGATGAACCGGGCGGCCTTGAAGGCTTCGATCTGGGCGGTGAAACGGATATTTCCGCCGGAGACGGGGGCTCTGAATCCTTATCCTTTGGAGAGGCCGAAGGCCAGGATTCCGCGCTGGATGCGGGTTTCGATCTGGGTGGTGAAGAAAGCCTCGATCTCGGAGGCGATGCAGGCGCCTTTGAAATGGGCGGTGAAGCGGGCTTCGGAGAAGAACTGACTCCAATGGATTCAGGTTCCGGGGATACCTGGGACAGCTTTAATCCCAGCGGGGCCGCCCTCCCCGATGACATTGATTTTAACGATACCGGCTCTTCCGGCTCAGGCGGGTTCGGGGAGATGGATGACTTTAGCTTCTCCGGTATTGATGATGTTTTTGGCAGTAATGCTTCCCCGGCCGCCCGTGCCCATTCCCAGCCTGAAGCTTCGGAAGAAGTGGAAGAGATCTCACTTACCGATGAAGAATTGCAGCAATTGCAGAGTACTCTTTCCGCCTATCCCCTCAATCTCCGGATTGCCTGTGAGGAACTCATTGCAGAACAGGCGGTAGCGCCGGAGCACATGTCCAAACTCATCAAGCTCCTTGTGACGGGAGCTTCCGCCAGGGAAACAGCCGCGCTGGCGGGAAATATCCTGGGCAAAACCATCACCATTCCCAAAGGGTTTGAAAAGAAAACCGGAGAAGCCCTGGAAGCGGAACAGGCGAGTTTCCCCTATATTTTTGTCCATAAATTCCTTCCCGTGCTGGGACTCTTCTTTATGATAGCCCTGGCTGCTTCCTCACTGGTTTACCTTGCCTATCAGTTTATTTATAAACCCCTGAAGGCGGAAACGATCTATAAGGCGGGCCTTGAACGGATCGATGCAGGAGAATACCAGCGGGCAAATGAACGGTTCAGCCAGGCTTTCAAAATCCACCGCAAAAAAGAGTGGTTCTACCGTTATGCAGAAGCTTTCCGGGACAAACGGCAGTACCGCTACGCGGAAGAAAAGTACGACGAACTTCTCAGCGTCTATTTCCGGGACAAGAAGGGTGTTTTGGATTATGCCTATCTGGAAACCTACTACCTCAGAAATTATTCCAAGGCAGAGATGCTGCTCCAGCGGATCATTCTCGACTATCATCCCAACGATCCTGATGCCCTTCTGGCCCTGGGAGACAATGCCCTGGCCTGGGGAGAAGTTGAAAAGGAACGCTACGAGGATGCCCGTTTTGCCTATGCCAGGCTTCTGGAACGCTACGGCTGGAAAGATTTTGTGGTGGAACGGATGATGAAATATTTTATCCGCACCGATCAGCTCAGGGAAGTTATTCCCCTGCAGGCGTGGTTTGATGCCGATAAAAAGCGGAAGATCTCCGCGGATACCCTGGCGGAATTGGGCGGCTACTATCTGGACAAGAAGACAGAAGAGGTTCGGGGAGTACCCGACGAATGGGTTCAAAGCATTGAAGGTATCCGGGACATACTGCTCAGGGCCCTCAGACAGGATACCCGGCTTCCCGAAGCTTACTATCATCTGGCCCGGTACTATCACTATCTGGGCAATACTCCTGAAGAAAGACAATCACTGGAAGCGGCAATAAAAGCCTTTGAGCTTGCCGGGCAAGAATCAGTGCGCCGGCTCTGCTATCAGATGGACGCCCATCAGATGTACGGAACGATCCTTATCAATGCCAGGCAGAGTTTTCCCGCAGAGGAAATATTACTGAATGCTGCGGAACTCTACGAAGATGCGGTAGAGCGGAAACTCATTCCCCGTTCAGCCCGGTTCGGCAGAATCTATGCGGATCTCGGTAACCTTGAATACTTTGCCAAATCATCCGACATGGAAATGGCATTGAGTTACTATGAAATATCCCGTCAGGACGGCTATGCCCCGCCGGAAATACTCTACCGCATGGGAGGAGCCTACTATCAGCTTAAGGAATGGGGCCCTGCCCTGGAGAGCTTCTTTAACGCATCCGCGGAACTCCCCCTTAACCGCAGGATACTCTATTCCCTGGGAAACGCAGCCTACCGGCGGGGAGATTTCCATGCGGCTCAAGCCTACTATTCAAGACTGCTGGATCTTCTGGAAAATGAAAGATCCCGGCTTCCGGTACTGATGCCCAATGACAGACCCGAATACATTGAACTTGCCGAAAGACTCATGATCGCCCGTAACAACATGGGAGCGACCCTGGAATCCCTGACCCTCGTCACCGGAGACACCCGCTATCGTTCCCGGGCCCTGGGACTCTACGCCGAATCCGACCGCGCCTGGGATACCCTCTCCCGTGACCCCATAAGCATGATCCGCTCCGGCGCCGGAGAACTCTCCACCCCCGGCATCAACCTGGCCTATCTCAACTCCCGGAACACCCTCTATCCCCAGCCGGGTTACGAAGCCCAACTCTACCTTTCGATTGATAAGGATGCCGTAGAACCCTCCCTCTGGGAAGAACTGTATCCCCCCGGCAGAAGACTAAGCGAGTAATTGACGCCCTCCGGCGTTTTGGGTATCATATTAAAAATCAGAACCGATTGTCGGGCGATTAACTCATCGGCGCGAGCGGCCGCCTAAAGGCGGCCTTGCATAGTTCAGAGTAGAAGATATTTTTGAGCGCCGGCCCGTGTTACCTGTGTTGTATAACACTCCTGCGGAGTGCTGTATTGGGGCGGGACGTGCTACCTTCACACGGCCGATTGGTGGGCGATTAACACAGCGGGAGAGTGCTACCTTCACACGGTAGAAGGCACTGGTTCAAATCCAGTATCGCCCACCAATCGGCTTTTTTTTGCAGTGTTACCTTCACACGGGCCCCAAACCGGCACGCGGAGCGTGTTTGAAAAAAAAGTCAGCGTGGGCCGGCGCCTGAAAACCCCCCGATGCGGAAAAAAGGGAGCCCAACTTTAGTTGGGCGTATGCGCCGTGGGAGAAGGACGCGTCCCGAAACGCGCAGGCGGGCTGGAGGGAGCGAACAGGAAGTGAGCGACCGGAAGCCAAATCCAGTATCGCCCAGCGTCTAATTGTTTATATAGCAAGGAATTAGCTGACCGAACAACGGAAGCTGTATCACACAAAAAGCCCCGAGGTACACAGCAAGGTACATTGATACCGGGCGTTACCCTGGGGGAAAGGTGGTATTATGCGACCGTTGAAA
>JAIRNJ010000308.1 GCA_031258115.1 Treponema sp.
ATGTGTTTCTGGAAACGTTCAGGAACAGGGAACCTGCAATTGAAAGAGAGGCCGCCCTGGAAAAGGCCGCCGGCCTGCTTGCCGAAGTCGGGCTCAGCAGCGGCAGGGAGAGGCTGGGCAATTTTCCGCATCAGTTTTCCGGTGGACAGCTTCAGCGTATCGGCATTGCGTTGTCCCTTGCGCAGGGCTGCGAACTCTTAATCGCCGATGAGCCTACCACCGCTCTGGATGTAACCATACAGAAACAGATCGTCACCCTGCTCAAAACGCTGCGGGAAGAACGGGGCATCTCCATCATCTTTATCAGTCATGACATAGATCTTGTTGCGGAAATTTCAGACCGCATCATGGTGATGTACGGCGGCCTTGAGATGGAAGCGGGGAACGCGAAAGAGATACGCTCTTCGCCGCGGCATCCCTATACCCGATCTCTCCTTGCGGCCTCTCCGCGTTTCGGGAGCCACTATTCAAAGGAGCGTCTGAAAACAATACCCGGCAGGGTAGCAGATCCGGCAAAACCGGAACCGGGCTGCCCCTTTGCGCCCCGCTGCGCCGAAACCCGGCCTGAATGCGGCAAGGGGATACCTCGATTGAAGAAGGATGATTCCCGCGAAATCCGCTGCATCGGTATGGAGCTTTGATATGCCGGACTTAAAAAATCAATCGGACGGAAAACAAAGCTGCCCGCCGCTCCTTACTGTTTCCGGCCTGCAGAAACGCTTCAATCTTGAAGCCGGTTTCTTTGCCCGCTTTGGAACTTTTGTCTACGCGGTCAATGATATCTCCTTTACGATACACGAAAATGAAAGTTACGGCCTTGTCGGTGAATCGGGCTGCGGTAAAACAAGCACGGCGCGGCTTCTGGTGCGTATGTACGAAGCGGATTCGGGCAGCGTCATGTACCGGGACAGTACTGATGTGCTGCGTCTGGAAGGCAGGGATCTCCGCTCATACCGGGGAAAGGTAAAGTATGTGTTCCAGGATCCCGCCCGTTCCCTGAATCCCAGGAAAAACATCTACGAGATACTCACCGCGGGAAGCCGCCGGTCGCTTTCATGGCCGGGAAAGAGAGAAGCCCGCAGGGAAGCCGCGGCCATGCTGGAAGAGGTTGGACTTTCAAAAAATGATCTTGAAAGAAGGCCTTCGGAATTTTCAGGCGGGCAGAGGCAGAGGATTTCCATAGCCCGGGGACTCATGATGAAGCCGGAACTCCTGATATGCGATGAAGTTGTTTCCGCGCTTGATGTTTCGATACAGGGCCAGATACTCAACCTGCTCCTTGATATACGCCAAAAACATTCACTCTCCTTTTTATTCATCGCCCATGATCTCAAGGTGGCCTGCTATTTCTGCGACTGCATCGGTGTCATGTACAGAGGAGAGCTTATGGAAGAAGCGGAAGCGAAAGACCTTTACAAATCCGCCCTGCATCCCTATACGAAGCTGCTGTTCTCCTCGGTTACCGGCAATGACGTTTTGCAAAATTTTCCTGAAAGGCATGTACATGATGCGGTAATACATTCATCTGCGGCAGGAACAGGCTGCACCTTTGCGTCCCGCTGTCCCATTGCGGAAAAAAAATGCTTCCGTGAACATCCGGGAATAAGGGAAATTGAAAATGGACACCGTATCCGATGTTTAATGATCTGATCGATACATGGTTCAAAGAAACATACGGCAGCCCTACCGCCGTACAGGCCGGGGCATGGCCGCTCATTGAAAAGGGAGAAAACGTACTTGCGCTGGCTCCCACCGGCAGCGGTAAAACTCTCACCGCATTTCTGGGCGTCCTCTCCCGTTTCTGTAAGGGAGATTACGATCCTGAGGAACTGACAGTCCTCTACGTGTCTCCGCTCAAGGCCCTGAATGAAGACATCAAACGGAATCTTCTTGAACCTCTGGAGGCTCTCCGCAAACGCTTTGCGGATAGGGGAAGTGAGTTTCCTCCCATACGGGTTGAAACAAGATCCGGAGACACTCCGCAAGCTGAACGCCGCCGCTTTATAAAAAGCCCCTCTTCCATTCTGGCTCTTACTCCGGAGAGTCTTGCAATTCTTCTGAACAGCGGCAAGGGGAGAATGATCCTGTCCACCGTAAAGCTTGTCATCATTGATGAGATTCATGCGGTTCTGGGCAGCAAACGGGGAAGTTTTCTTTCATGCCAGATAGACCGGCTCTCCCTCATTGCGGGTAACTTTCAGCGCATCAGTCTTTCCGCTACGGTGAGGCCCCCTGAAGCCGCCGCGGAATTTTCAGGCAGCGGCAGATACAGGGTGCACATCGTCTCTCCCCCTGCGAATAAAAAAACAGACTTCCGGGTAGAGTTTCCCGGAACGGGTTTCAGTCAAGGTTTCAATATGAAGGCTGAAGAGAAATATGACAGCCCTTACAGGGCCGCGGCGGATTACATCCTTGGGCGTCTCGATCTTCAGAAACAAATGTTTGAGCAGGATGAAGGACAGGGCCTCCGTTCGGTTCTGGTATTTACCGATTCCCGAAGACAGGCGGAACGTCTCTGTCTCTTTATAAACCGGGAAGCGGAAAGTTTTTTTGAAAAGAAAAATTTGCCGGCACAACAGATTGCCTATGCCCACCATGGATCGCTTTCAAAAGAGATCCGCCGTGCCGTGGAACAGGGTTTTGCCGCAGGAGAGATCTCCTGCGTTGTTGCCACCGCATCCCTGGAACTGGGAATTGATATCGGTACCGTGGAAGAAGTGATCCTTGCGGGCACTCCCCGATCGGCCTCTTCGTGCATGCAGAGGATAGGGCGCTCGGGACACGGGGTGGGCAGGGTAAGCCGCGGCAGGCTTATCCCTTTACACACAATGGATCTGCTCAATGCCGCCGCGCTTGAAAGAGCCTTTACGGAAATAGATATTGAAGAAACCTACCCCATAAAGAATCCTCTGGATGTACTGTCCCAGATCATACTGTCTCTCTGCACGGAACAGGACAGAAATGTTGATGAACTCTTTGAAAGCATAAAAAATTTTTATGTGTTTAATACGCTCAAGCGCAGCAGCTATGACAGGGTGATCAAAATGCTCTCCGGCGGATACAGGATACGGGATTTCAAAGCGAGGCTTTACTTCGACAAAAAAAGCGGAGACTTACGGGCGGCGCCCGGTACGCTCCAACTCCTCTACCAGTCCGGAGGAGTCATTGCCAGCCGCGGACTTTATTCCCTGCGTCTGGCGGGAGGAGAGGACGGAAAGCCGGGAACAAAAATCGGCGAACTGGATGAAGAATTTGTCTGGGAAAGGAGGCTCGGCGACAGCTTCGATTTCGGCGGAAGATCCTGGCGCATAAACTCAATTTCAAGCGAAGCGGTTGAGGTACTGCCCTGCGAAAAAGTTTCGGGCTTTACTCCCTTCTGGCGGGCCGATGCCATGTTCAGTTCTTCCGTAATTTCAAAATACAAACTGCAGCTTCTCGATCATCTTGCCGCAGGAAATGCCCTGCCCGAAGAACCCTACGGAAAACTCAATCTGCTGCTTGCGGAACAGAGAAATATTCAGGGAGCTCTCTGCGGAAGCGATTCAATTGCGGTTGAGATTATTGACAATCCCCTGGAACGCAAGGATGCGTTGAGGATCGTCATTCACAGTTTCAGAGGCGGAAGAATTAACTATCCCCTGTCACTTGCTCTGGCGGAGGATCTGGAAGAAAAACTCAAGCTGCGGGCCGAAAGTTTCTGCGACGATAACGGCATACTGCTTCTCATCCCCCGGCAGGAAAATAGTCCGGCCGGAATGGAAACCCTTGTCCGCGACAGCATCATGTCAATGGATCGTCTTGAACAGGACTTAATGCGGGGTGAGAGACTTTTCAGAAAGAGGCTTGAGTCTTCAGGTCTTTTCGGCGCCGCATTCCGGGAAGCCGCGGAACGGAGTCTGATTCTGCCTCGTTCCGGTTTTGGAAGGCGTACCCCGCTCTGGGTTATGAGGCAGCGATCAAAACGTCTTTTCGATGAAGCCTGCGGCATCGAAGATTTTCCTCTTACCGCCGAAGCATGGCGGACCTGCCTGCAGGACAACTTTGACATGGAAGGCTTCAGGGATCTTATCGCCTCGCTTTGCAGCGGAAACACCGGTATTTTCTTTTTCAAATCAGGACGGCCCAGTCCCTTTGCCCGTTCTCTTGCCTGGCAGGAAACCGCTACGCTTATCTATGAGTATGATGAGAGGCCGGAACTGCGCGGCGCCGCAAGAGGCGGCGCTTCAGGGAAAGGCGGACTTTCATCTTCCCTTTCGGACAGGGTAATTGATGAGGCTCTGGGAGACGCTTCCCTAAGACCCATACTTCCTGGAACTGTGGTTGAAGATTTTATCTCCCGTCTCCGCAGGGAAAGGGAAGGATGGACGCCTGAAGACGAAACATCCCTCGCCGAATGGATCAAGGAAAGGGTTATCATTCCCTGTGATGAATGGGAAAAACTCCGCGCTTTTCTTCCCCGGCAATTAAAGGAAACCCTGGATAAAGATCCTTCACTGGGAGGAAAGATTGGAAAGGTAAAACGAAATGACCTGGCCCTTCCCTGCATGATCCACCGGGAACTGCGCGGCGAATGGGAAAACGATCCCCTGCCGCTGGCGGCGGCGGTTCTGCGTTATGAGGGCCCTCTTTCTCTTTCAAGGATTGCATCTCTCTTCGGTATCAGTTCCGCCGAAGCGCTGGATACAATCGAGAGCCTTGCGGAAGAAGAGAATCTCTTTGTTATGAATGTTTCGGTAAAATCAGAGAACACGATAGAGAAGGATCTTGTCTGCGACAGGGAGAATCTCGAACTTCTCCTGAGGCTTTCACGGAAGAAAAACAGGGTGCAGGTTAAGGAAAGCCCTCCTTCCGTACTGGCTCCCCTGTTCGCCATGCGGCAGGGTCTCCTGCCCCGGAATGGAAACGGCTCCGCGGTGGAAAGCCTCTATGGGTATGCGGCTCCGGCGCGGCTCTGGGAGACGGAGTTCCTTGCATGCAGATCAAATTACCGGCCAGAAATTCTTGAACAGGAGATCGGGGAAGGCCGCCTGATCTGGTACGGAGCGGGGAAAGAGAAGATTGCCTTCTGCGTTCCCGGGAACTTTGAACTTTTCTTCGCATACAATTCCGGCCCGATAACAGACACAAAGATATTTGAAAACGCGGATGAGTTTTTTCAGAGGCCCCGTGATTTTTGGGAAATAAAAGAGGCTTCCGGTTTGAGCCTTGCCGAATGTGTTGAATCTATCTGGAAAGAAGTCTGGAACGGCAGACTCAGTTCCGGTACATGGGAAGCTTTGCGGAAAGGTATCGAACAGGGCTTTCGGGTGGAAAGTTCAGAAGAGATCCCGGCTGTGCCGAAAGGCTTCACCAATCCGGCCTTCAGCCGTGCGGGAAGAGAGAGACGCATCCCCGCGGCGCTTCGTCAGCGATGGCAGAATGGTTCTCCCCTTCCGGGAACCTGGTTTTCGCTGGACATGGACAGCTTCGCAGAAGATTCAGATCCGGCTTACGAGGATCAGCTAAACCGGGAAAGGGTACGGGAGCTGTTGAAGCGTTATGGAATCATTGCGCGTCCGCTGCTTGAGTATGAATCTCCCCTTCTCTCCTGGACTAATCTTCTCCCTGCAATCAGGCGCATGGAACTGGCAGGAGAAATAATCGCGGGACATTTTGTATCCGGCATTGATTCCCTGCAGTTTGCCCTTACTTCAATCGTCAGGGAATTGGATGAGGCGCAGGATGCTTCATTCAGGGACATCTATTGGATGAACGCCGCGGATCCTGCAAGCCCCGCGGGACTCAAAATAAATTTCGATGATCCCGCTTACCGCGAAAAGCTTCCGTCCCGGCTTCCGGGTTCAAGACTCTGTTTTCGCGGAAGCAAAATTGCCGCTGTTTCCAAACGGAACGGAAAAGAACTTGAGATTTTTACCGGCCCCGATGATCCTGATATCATCAAAATTCTCGAATTTATAAAGAC
>JAIRNJ010000172.1 GCA_031258115.1 Treponema sp.
ATTGATAAAAACTGTGTAATTTGGTCTTCGGTAAAGCGCAGGCTCGAACCGATTTTGATGGATGGCAGTTTGCCCGATTCAGCAAGCTTGTAAATAGAAGTTTTGGACATTTGTAGCATTTGGGCTACATCGGAGACAGTTAGTGTTGCTTTCATTTGGTATTCCTTTAGAAGCCTAGTTTCAGGTCTCATCTGCCATGATTGGGTCTTCACGGTGGGTTTTATTGGTATGGGATGGCTTCTATTGGTATGTTGTTGGCTGTTTTAGAGTTTTAGAGGGGGGACGGAACCCTTCATACCTAAATGGGACATTTAAAGCCCCAATTTTTATTTTCTATTGACATTGTTTTACAGTTAGGGGTATATTTGTCCCATGATAGATGAGCGCGGTACATCTAACCAAATTGACCTAACAGACGAAAATCAACGGTTGGTCAATCTGAAGCTTTTAAGTCTCGTAAAGGGTTTTGAGTCAGGGGGAATGAAAGGCCTTTTTGATAAACTACCCCCCTCTATTAAAGCTAACAGCCAGTTCACTTATGAAGGAATGAGAAAGGCTGTTAATAGAGATTTAAAGGACTTACTCGAATTAGACGGAAAGTCTGATGAATTGCATAAATGGCTTGATTCAAGGAAAAACAGCCAGATGCTCCAGATTCGGATAATGCCGGACCAATTTCTACTTAAAAATATTCTTTTTCTTTTAGGTACATCATTTGAAAACATTTTTGAAAATCTTCCCAATACGAAAGAATTAGCAGATATTAAGCTAAAAACCGAAAATATGAAAGATGAGTTTCAAACAAACTCACAACTGCTTAAACAGATGAACAAGAAATTGGATGAACTCGTCTATAGTTTAAATAGCAAGCGGTTGCGGAAAAATTATGTAGAAAGATATAATGATTTATTAACTTACTTGCTTTTCTTCGAAAATATTGTTTTACCTTCTTGCGAAAGGCCGAATGAACTTGGTTTCTCCCTAAAAAGAGCGCCTGAAGGAGAAACAACATCTAGAGCATATAATGAAATATATGCGTATGATATTTTTTATTTGTTGTACTTTTTTCAAAATATCCACTTAAGACAATTGATTCATAGATTATTTAATGAAATGCAAACAAAAACAGGCAATAATATTGAAACCGGTCGCTTGTTGTGTCCCTTATTTATGATTTCTGCAATGATATACTTTGTAAAAGTTTTTATTAATTCGGGTATTAAAAACAAGAGAAAAATGTTTACCGAAGAAAAGGCTGGTGTCGTTTTTGAGTTTGATGATGATAATTATAGTATTGAAGAGGATATTTATTCTAAGTTTTCTGAGTGCGAAAAACGAACCAAGCAATTAATTAAGCATGTTTTGGAAAGTCCTGTTATTCCAGATGAAGCCATTTGTATAGAATATGAAAAGACATTTGTCCGATTTTTTACGAATACCCGGGAAATATTTGAGTATCCTGATCCAATGAAAAATATCATGTCCTTCATTGTTCTGCATCCTCAAAAAAATGAACTTGATAAAAATATAAAGCAATTTTTTAAAAAAGGATTACCATTGTCATTCTACGTTAGGAAGAATGGATTTGATTATCTTAAAGAATATCCTTCAATAATTGACGACCTTCAGGAAAAATTGGAGAAGTATTATGTGGGGAATGAACCAACAATTGAAACAAGAAGGATTGACGAGTAGCCTACCGCCCTTGGAAACTTACCAACAAGACGCGATTGATTTTATTTCCTCAAATTGGGCCAAAGGAATCAATTCGCTATGCGCGCTGGACGTTGGTATGGGAAAAACCCGTGTGGCTTGTGAAATAATAGCAAGAGTATGTGATACAAATGCCGATGTGCGATTGAAAGGTTATGTTTTAATTTGCTGTTCAACTTCAGGAGTCAGGGATACTATTTGGGCTGAGACATTACAGGCTTATAGTCTTGATACAATTATATGTGAGGGAGAACAGTTTCAGAGAAAGAAACTACAGACAAAAAAGAAATTATCCATACCGCCAATGACGACTTGTCTCATTACTTATGCCAATCTTTATACAGAAGAAAATATAAAATATTTTATTAATTCTCCGCCCACTCTGATTGTTTTTGATGAATATCACACTATAACAAATAACTCTTCAAGGGATAATCAAAGTTATCGCAATGCTGTTTTACAACTGCCTAAATCCCTGAGATTGGGACTGACAGCTACGCCGTTTATTAATAATGAAATGGAAACA
Organism: Treponema sp.; assembly: GCA_031258115.1. GTDB lineage: Bacteria > Spirochaetota > Spirochaetia > Treponematales > Breznakiellaceae > JAIRNJ01. Next base: position 2,240 of record JAIRNJ010000172.1, read on the forward strand.
CTCATCGCCTATGGTCTGCTAAATGATACTAAATTAGTAAAAAAGTTTTATGATTCTGAAAAAAAGGGAAGGGATAAATTAACAGAAGAGGTCAGTAAAAAAATATCTGTTTTTTTATTTTATAGAAGTAATCCATATCAATTTCAAACTGCGAATGAATGGGCAATTTCTATTCCTATGGGTAAAAAGCTATATACTCAGTATTTGTCGTTAATAGAAAAAACACAATATTCTTCTTATATGAAAAGACAGCACGCAGTTGGTAAAATATCTGTATCGCCATCCCTCTTATCAAACACCAACGTCAAAATCATGACAGGGAAAGCACTTGCCTTAAAATTAATAATAGAAAACTTGCCAGATGGTGATAAGATTGTAATATTTGATACATACCGGGATACTTTAAAATATATCAAAAAACTTGACTTTATTCGTCCATTAAAACCATTGCTTTATTTGGGTGGACAAAAAATGGAAAACAAAAAAGTTCTTGATAAGTTTACAAATGATGTAGAACACAGAGCTTTATTGGCCACACGGCAAGAAGGAGGAGAAGGATTAAACCTTCAGAATGCAAATCACCTTGTACTAATGAACTGTTGGTATACTGCGAAAGATATTATTCAAATATTTGGACGTGTAAAACGGAAGGGACAGAAAAAACCTGTCTATGCTTATCTGCTGGGATATAATTTATTCGATTGCCTTGGCATGGGAAGAAAGAACCCCAAGGATTATTTTTTAAAGGAAGAATGGGATTATTATAAAGCGGTAAACCGGAAAACTGAAATGTGTGAACAATGGGGAATTGAAATTGAAGCAAAGCTTCCGTTAACTAAGCCATTTTTTTCTGAGTCAACATTTGAAAAAGAGTTTAATGCTTTCTTACAGAAAATCATCATACCCAAAGCAACCATGATAGAATCGGATAAAATACAAATTGAAATCGAAAACTCAAAAGAAGAATACAAACATCAGGATGCCCTAAGAAAAGTACAAGAAGAGCAAACTATAAAGAGTGGACAAGCTGTTTTTGAATATCTTTGTTGCTTATATTATTCTGCCTTAAGAAATCAAGAACAAAAAAAGCAGAGGAAAAAGGTCGTCGTCATAAAAAAGAAACATAGAACCTGAGTGGTTTTGTTTTATCTACTCTGTTTTTGTCCCACAGATTACGTTTGAGCTTTAACAGGTCTGTTACCCCTCCAAAACTGCTCCACCGAAGGCCGGACATTCTGATACGCCGCCAGCCGTTCAAGCAGGATTGGATTGTCGTAATGGTCGGTCATTGCTACAGACCGATGACCTACAAACTCCCGTAAGACCTGTTCCGACAGCAACGTCCGCATCCGGGTATTATACGTGTACCGCAGGCAATGAACCGTAAGCCGCCGCTTTTCGTGGTCTATCCCCAGCTTATCCAGCCCGAACCGGAACCGGTCAAGAATATAGTAGTTGGCTACCGGCTTCCCATGGTACGAAAACACCAAGCCCGGATAACCGGAAGATTCAGGCATTCGCTTAAGCCAGCGTTCCAGCATTTTCAGGGTAATTTCAGGGATAATCACAGCACGGCTCCGGGGGTCTTCCTCGGTGGCCTTTTTGAGCGGGCCGATTTCTCCCCGGTCATCTACCGCCCGGTCTATCACCAGGCCGCTATTGGCTATGCTGATTTGGTCTCTATGCAATGCCCGGATTTCACCGGAACGGAGACCCGCAGAGACGGTAACACAAAACAGGGTCCCGAACATCAGGGCGATTTCGGGCTGTTCTTTCCGCATATCATCGGGCCGTTTCCAGATGTCGATAAGTTCCTTTTCATCGTAAGGGAACAGGGCGGTTAATTCTTCACCGGAAAGGGTATCCTGCCGCTTACAGTTACGCTTAAAGGGCTCAAACTCCGGGAGCATTTCGATAATACCGTCCCGCCTGGCTTCCCGCATGACCAGCTTGAGGGTATAGAGGATGGTGTTCCGGCAGGAATTGGAAAGCCGTTGTTCCAGGAGGAAATCTTCAACCAGAGTAGGGGTAATCTCCGTGAACCGCCGATGGCCGAACCTGGGAAGGATATAACCGGTCAAATGCTGCCGGTGCTGGGTTATGGTGGTGCTTTTAAGGATTTTACCCTTGGCGGCCCATCGGGCCAAGTGGGGAGCGCCTTCGGTGAACATATCCTTGGCAAAGTCCTTGATGGTTATAGAGCTTAGGGCGGCTTTTTGTTTAGCATTTGTCAGGTCGTCCTTGAGAAGCTGCTCAAGGAAAGCTACTGCTGACCGCTTGTTCTCACACTTGTAGCCGCAAGCCTTTTGAATCCGTTTGCCCGCTTCCTCAAACCAGTAATAATAAACGGTTCGTCCCCGGCGCTCCCGCTCAAAGATGTGGTATTTTCCGACTGTGATTACCATAATCCGCCATTCCTTTGCACCACGTTCTGTTGACCTTTTGTTGACCTTTTTGCTGTCCGGTCATTTTTTCAACAAAAATACGGGAAATGTCAGAATAGACGGTTCAGGCGGGGTTGTTCTAATTCCTTGTATTATAAGGAATTACAACAAAAAAGCCTGTCCGAAAACAGGCTTTTTTTACTCCCCCGCGCGGGTTCGAACCACGGACCCAGTGGTTAACAGCCACTTGCTCTGCCAGCTGAGCTACAGGGGAATGTTCTTCTATCATACTTATTTTTAAAAAAAAATCAAGTATCTCCGTCAAGAAATTACCGGTAATCTTCCCAAGCTTTAATTTCCAGGACGGCGCTTTTTTTACGGTGTTCCGCCAGGGCGTCGATAAACTGGCGGGCGACTTTGGTATTAGTAAAGAGGGGGATATCGAAATCCACAGCCATACGCCGGATGATATAGTCGTTCTTTAGTTCCGTTTCCCGGTTATTTTTGGGGATATTGATAATCATGTCGATTTCCCGGCGCTTGATGTAGCCGGCGATGTTGGGTTCTTTGGACTCCAAGGGCCAGTTGAGGGCCGCCGCGGGTACTCCCTTGGCGTTGAGGAATTTCGCCGTTCCCCGGGAGGCGTAAAGCTCGTAACCCATCTCAATAAGCCGCCGGGCGGAATCCAGAAAATCAAGTTTTTCCTCAATGGGACCGGTAGAAAGAAGGATACGTTTCTTGGGGATTCGATATCCTACGGAAAGAATGGCTTTGAGGAAAGCGTCATTCAGATCCGTACCAATACAGCCTACTTCTCCGGTGGAGGCCATTTCCACTCCCGAGACAGGGTCTGCGCCACGGAGCCGGGAATAGCTGAACTGGGCAGCCTTGACACCAACCCAGTCCAGGTCCAGCGCCGAGGCTCCGGCTTTTTCCACCGGTTCATCCAGCATGGCTTGGACCGCCATTTCGATCATATTGACCCGGCTCACCTTGGAACAGAAGGGGAAACTCCGGCTTGATCGAAGATTACACTCAATAACCCGTACCCGGTTCCGCTGGGCCAGAAACTGTATATTAAAGGGGCCGGTAATATCCAGGGCCCGGGCGATTTCGGCGCTGATCTTTCGTATCTTTCGTATGGTTTCAATATAAAGCCGCTGGGCCGGAAGCACCACGGTAGCGTCCCCGGAATGAACCCCGGCATTTTCAATGTGTTCGGTAATGGCGTGAAAGAGGATCTCTCCCCGTTTCGCCACCGCATCAATTTCAATTTCCTTTGAATTCTCCACGAACTTGGAGATAACCACCGGATGTTCCGCGGACACATCCGCCGCCAGTCCCAGGAATTGTTCCAGGCTTTCATCGTCCCAGGCTACGTTCATAGCCGCCCCGGAGAGAACATAACTGGGCCGGATAAGTACCGGATAACCGGCTTCGGCGGCAAAGGCTTTGGCCGAGGCCAGGTCCGTAAGTTCCCGCCATTCGGGCTGTTCGATTCCCAGGCGGTCCAGCAGGGCGGAGAATTTGTTCCGGTCCTCCGCCATGTCGATGGACTGGGGAGTGGTACCGTAGATCAGAGCCCCCGCAGCATAGAGCCTGGTGGCCAGATTGTTGGGAATCTGACCGCCCATAGAGAGGATAAGCCCGCCGGGCCGTTCCCTTTCATAGATATCCAGAACCCGCTCCAGGGTCAATTCTTCAAAGTAAAGCCTATCGCACATATCGTAGTCGGTGGAAACCGTTTCGGGGTTGCAATTTACCATAATGGAGTAACGTCCCAGTTTCCGGGCGGTTTCCGCGGCGTTAACGCAGCACCAGTCAAACTCAACGCTGCTCCCTATCCGGTAGGCGCCGGAACCGAGGACCATTACCCCGCGGCCTGCGGGAGTGATGTCGTCCGTATGGTGGACAACACCGCTTCCCGGGACGGAACTGCCGTAGGTCATGTAGAGGTAATTGGTCTTGGCGGGATATTCCGCCGCCAGGGTGTCGATCTGTTTGACCATGGGCCTGATACGGTACTCTTCCCGCCGGGCCCGGACTTCCATCTCATCAAGGCCGACAAATTCCCCGATTCTGGCGTCGCTAAAGCCAAGATGCTTGGCTCTGGCAAGCAGATTCCGGGGGAGGGAGATTTTTTTTCCGGGAGCTTCCCCGTCTTTTCCCAGGGCCCGGAGTTCCCGTTCCGCCTCCAGGCAGTTGGCAATCTTATAGAGGAACCACTTGTCGATCTTGGTAAGCCGCCAAATCTTGTCCACCGGCCAGCCCTCCGCCAGAGCCCGGTAGATGATGAAGATCCGCCGATCCGTGGGCTTTACCAGGGCGTCCCTGAGATTTTCTGCGCCCGGACCGCACAAAGCATCGCTGCCGGCCAGCCCCGGAGCGCCGATACCGGTCATCCGCAGGGATTTCTGCAGGGCTTCCTCAAAACTCCGGCCTATAGACATCACCTCTCCCACGGATTTCATCTCGGAACCTATCCGCAGATCCACATGCTTAAACTTGGACAGATCCCACCGGGGCGTTTTAACCACGCAGTAATCCAGAGCGGGTTCAAAACAGGACTTGGTCGCCCGGGTGATACGATTTTCAATATCCGTCAGGGCATAACCCAGGGCAAGCTTGGCGGCTACAAAGGCTAGAGGATAGCCGGTAGCTTTGGAAGCCAGGGCGGAACTTCGGGAAAGCCGGGCGTTGACTTCGATGATCCGGTAATCCTCGGAATTGGGGTCCAGAGCATACTGGACATTACATTCCCCCACAATACCCAGATGTCGGATCACCTCAATGGCAATGCGCCGGAGCTTATGGTACTCCGAATCGGTAAGCGTCTGGGAGGGAGCCACTACGATACTCTCTCCGGTATGAATCCCCAGGGGATCGAAATTTTCCATATTACAGACCGTGATACAGTTATCAAAACGGTCCCGGACAACCTCGTACTCAATTTCTTTCCAGCCGCCAAGCCATTCTTCCACCAGCGCCTGGGGGGTGTGGCCTTCTTCCTGTCTGGCCAGAACCCGGTCGCAACGCCGCCGTATATCTCCTTCGTTCCGGCATATCCCCGAACCGGAACCACCCAGGGCATAGGCTATCCTCACCATCACCGGGTAACCTATCTGCTTTGCCGCTTCCACCGCGGCTTCGGTATCGGTAACTGCAATACTCCGGGGGGTAAGGACGCCGATTTCGTTAAGCCGTTCCACAAAGCGTTCCCGGTCCTCCGTATCCTCAATGGCTTTAACCGGAGTACCGAGGACCTTTACCCCGTGTTTATAGAGAAAGCCCTCCCGTTCCAGGGCAACCCCGCAGTTAAGAGCGGTTTGTCCCCCGAAGGAGAGGAGGAGGCCGTCGGGCTTTTCCTGTTCGATAACCTGCTTTACATATTCGGGAATTACCGGAAGGAAATAGGTCCGGTCCGCCATACCCTCGCTGGTTTGGATAGTAGCGAGATTGGGATTGAT
>JAIRNJ010000025.1 GCA_031258115.1 Treponema sp.
TCATAGTAAGAGCGAATCCGGAAACAGTGGAGGAGGCGATACAGATGAGTGATTTGTTGACACTGGAACAGGTGCTTGAACGGACGGGCCTTATGGCCAAATGGGAAGCTAAATGGGAGGCTCGAGGTAAGATGGAAGGCGAGGCCATGGCTGAAGAGCGGGTCAAGCGTGAAGTAGCCAGAAAACTTATAAACATAGGGCTGTCTCTCGAACAGGTTGCCCAGGTTACCGGGCTGGACATTGAAACTCTTGCACAATACAGGGGATAATCCGGGGGCGGCCTTGCTTTTCTTCTCCGCTATTCCCCGGTTCTCTACGCTTATCCCTCTGCTTGCCAGATACTCTCCCTTCACTTAGAATGAAGCCATATACAAGATGCCGCAGGCACGTTGTACTATCAATTGAGGCGTTTTCAAAACTGAAGTTTTGAGCCAGCCTCATTTGTCGACCGGAGGGAGACATGGCTGACAGAAAATTCACGGTTCTGGATCTTATCGATCTTGACCTTAAAGAGCATAATTCCCTCAATTTGCGCTGCATCGGAGGCAGAAAGGGGCTGGGGAATCCCATCAATATTCCCGATCTTAACCGTCCGGGCCTTGCAATCATGGGCTTCTTTGATTCTTTTGGAAATGACAGAATTCAGATATTCGGCAAAGGGGAGCTTGCATGTCTCAAAAAGATGATCAGAGAGGGTAATCTGGATAATATCCGCCAGATGTTCAGTTACCCAATTCCCTGCTGTATCTTTACCCATAGCGCTTCGCCTGATGATGTCTTTTTTGAGATTGCCGAACAGGTCCGGGTACCTATTCTGCAGACCGATCTTTTTACTACCGAATTTACAGGCCGCCTGATGCGTATCCTCAGCGAGATTTTTGCTCCCCGGCACAGTATTCACGGGGTTCTCATGGAGGTCTACGGCTGGGGCATTCTCATGCTGGGGGATTCCGGGGTTGGCAAGAGTGAAACGGCCCTGGAACTGATCAAGCACGGTCACCGTCTGGTGGCGGATGACGTGGTGGATATTCACTGTGTAAACGGCAATATCCTCATGGGAACCGGAGCCAACAAGATCATCGGTCACCACATGGAGATCCGGGGGATGGGGATCATCAACGTAACCCACCTTTTCGGTGTAGGGGCCATTCGGGAAAGGAAGGAGATTCAGCTTGTGGTAGTATTGGAAGAGTGGGATAACAACAAGATCTATGACCGCCTGGGGACTGAAGAAAATTACATGGAAATTCTGGGGGTGAATATTCCCAAAGTGGAAATTCCGGTAAAGCCGGGACGGAATATCCCCATCATCATAGAAACTGCGGCCATGAACGAAAGGCTCAAGAAGATGGGTTACAATGCGGCGGAGGAATTCAACAGGAATATTCTCAAATGGCTGGAAAGCGATACTGCCCGGTCGGTATATTTTGGCGCCGACGATATAATCTAGGGGATAGGGATGACCGAAAAAACCGTAACTGTTTCTAACCGCGCCGGGATTCATGCACGGCCTGCGGCGCTGATTGTACAGTGTACCAAGAATATTAAATCTTCCATTTTTCTTGAAAAAAACGGCGACCGGATCAATGCCAAAAGCATCATGGGAGTGATCACCCTGGGCGCTTCATACGGCTCACAGATACGGATCATAGCCGAGGGAGAGGACGAAGCCGCCGCGGTAGAGGCGGTGGCAAAGCTTTTTGAGTCAAAATTCGAAGAAGCATGAGCATACAACAGGGAGATACTATTTGAAAACTGTAAGAACTCATCCCAAAAATCCAATCATCAATGTCCGCGGTCTTGTGCTGATCTATTTTTTGCTCTGTTTCCTGGCATTTCTCTTCTCCCGGACTTTCTTTTCCGAAGTATTGCGGGAGGGCTCCGTACCGGGGCCCCTGTCCCTTCTGGTTTTCTTTACCATTCCCGCAGTCCTTCTTGTGTTTCTGGCCATTTCCTCAGTCAGCCTCTTCCGGGACATGGCGGCCCGCAGAATCGGGAGTAAATTCAAGGCACGGCTTCTTGTGTACTTTATCACTATTGTGGTATTTGCGGCCGCTCCGGTTACGATGATCACGGTACTCAGCGTGAATGAGGTGGTGCGTTTTTGGCGAACCATTGATGCGGAAGCTTCCATGGATGCGGCCCAGAATTTTGCGCTGGATGCCTATTCCCTTCACGCTGAAAAATTTGAGCGCATGGCGCTTACCATGAACTTTGACCGCTTTATGGTAAAAGACGGTGAAGAAATTGAGGCTCAGCAGGAATTGCCCCCGGGAATTGCCGCGGTACAGGACTTTAGGCAGGATGAGGGAGGGCTGTGGACAGGTTTTGCCTTTGCCGGCCTTCCCGAACAGCGTCTGCGGCTTCCGCCTCCTCCCCAGCCGGGTTTTGTATCCAGGGAGATGCCCCGGGATTCAGGGTATCTGCGTTATATCCTTTTTTCCGGTCAGGGAACCATGAGGGTGCTGAGCTACAGTCTCGGCGCCGGTTTTGATGAAGCGGTGGGGCTTATTGAATCGGGGAAATCCCATTTCACTCTTATCAATGCCATCAGGAGGAATATCAAACCGCTTTTGATATTCTATTACGGGATCTTCTTCTTTCCTTCCCTCCTCATGACGGTGATCATAGCGATGAGTTTTACCCGGCGGGTGACGGCTCCCATTGTAGAGCTGACCGAAGCGACCCGGCGGGTGGCCGAAGGCGATTTTTCGATACAGATTCTTGCACGCCGGGGGGACGAATTGGGGCTTCTTATCCGTTCCTTCAACTCCATGGTACAGGATCTGGAAAAATCCCGTGCGGCCCTGGTCAAGGCGGAAAAGATTTCGATTTGGCAGAGCATGGCCCAGCAGCTTGCCCACGAGATTAAAAACCCCCTCACTCCCATTCAGCTTTCCGCGGAACGGGTGCTCAGGCGCTGGCGTAACGATCCTGCAAGCATTGCAGAGATTCTTGAGCCTTCCATGATGGCGATCATTCAGGAAACCGAGGGACTTTCCAACCTGCTCAATGAATTCCGTACCCTGAGCAAACCCATGGAGCCTTCCCAGACCTGGACAAAGATACGGGAGGCCGTTGAAGATACGGTAGTTCCCTACGGAAGTTCCCATCCCCAGGTTGTGTTTGATATTTCCCATGTAGAAGAGGATATTTCGGTTAAGATAGACAAGCACCGCTTGACCCAGATACTTACCAACTTAATTATCAACGGGATCGATTCCATGGACGGCACGGGAACCATAGAGATCCGTACCGATATAGTGAAGAAACGGGAGAGCCGTTTCTGCCGCCTTTCCATTAAGGACACGGGAAAGGGGATCTCCAAAGAAAACGGGTCGCTGATATTTACCCCCTATTTTACTACCAAGGAATCGGGGACAGGGCTGGGGCTTCCCATTGTAGAACGGATCGTAAATGACCATAGAGGCGCCATTTGGTTTAACAGCGCCGAGGGAGTAGGGACGACATTCTTTATCGATCTGCCGATTGATGATATTGGGGCCGTTGCGTCTTTTTCAAATACACAGGCTGCGGAGGCGGGAGCCCTATGAATGCAGGGATTCTTATAATTGACGATGAAGCGGGAATCCGCCGCTCCCTGGCCTCCATTTTAGAGGACGAAAAGTACCAGGTTTTTACCGCAGAGGACGCAGTCGTAGGGATGGAATTCCTTGAGCATGAGAAGATAAGTCTCGTGTTTCTCGATGTGCTGCTTCCCCGGATGGGAGGTCTTGAGGCTCTGGAGAAGATACGTGCCGCCCGGGAAAATATCGAAGTGGTGATGATCTCGGGCCACGCCAATGTGGATATGGCGGTACGGGCGGTTAAACTGGGGGCCTTCGACTTTTTGGAAAAGCCCCTCTCCCTGGACAAGGTGCTTGCCGTATGCCGGAATGCCCTGACCATGCAGAAACTCAGGCTGGAGAATCAGGATCTTAAACAAAGGACGAGGGCGGATCTGGGAATTGACGGGGAAAGCAAGGCGATGAAGGAGGTGCGGGATCTGATTTCTCAGGCTGCCTCCAGCGACGCCCGCATTCTCATCACCGGGGAAAACGGGACGGGTAAAGAGTTGGCCGCCAGGGCCATTCATAACCTTTCGGCCCGTTCCCGGGGGCCCTTTATAGAGGTAAACTGCGCCGCCATTCCGGAAAACCTTATTGAAAGCGAACTTTTCGGTCACGAAAAAGGCGCCTTTACCGATGCGGTAAGCCAGAGAAAGGGCCGTTTTGAACTGGCCCACGGAGGCACCCTCTTTCTCGACGAGATTGGGGATATGAGCCAAAACGCCCAGGCGAAGGTACTCCGCGCCATTCAGGAACAGAAGATTGAGCGCCTGGGGGGAGAAAAGACCATTGAGACCGATGTACGGATCATCACCGCCTCCAACAAGGATCTGTCCGCCGAATGCGGCGCCGGCCGTTTCCGTGAGGATCTCTTCTTCAGGCTTAATGTAATCCCCATCAGGATGCCTCCCCTGCGGGAGCGGACAGAGGACATTCCCCTCCTGCTTCTCCGGTTTATGAAGGAATTGGGAGCCGGCGGCATCGAATTTGAAGCGGATACCCTCTCCATGCTTTCTTCCTATTCATGGCCGGGGAATGTACGGGAACTGCGGAATCTGGCGGAGCGGATCATCGTTATGCATCAGGGGGGCAGGGTGAGCGCCGGGGAACTGGGGGGCTTCCTCCGGGAGAACCCCTCCTCCGAAGCCAGGGCAGGCGGCAAGGGGAGCTCGCCCGCCGCGGCCGAACTCCTGCATATTCTCGATACAAATTACAGTACGGCCAGAGATTCTTTTGAAAAATTTTATCTGGAGTATAAACTTTCTCAAAACGATGGTATAATATCCCGGACTGCGGAAGCTATTGGGCTTTATCCCAGTAATCTCCATGCAAAATTACGCAAACATCGTATAAATGATAAGGGAAACTGATGAAAGAACTCACTGTGCGTCAAAAGGAAGTGCTGGCCTTCATCAAATCATACATAGGCACTCACTCATATCCTCCTACAATCCGGGAACTTGCCGAATATTTTGAAATTTCAGTCAAGGGCGCCCATGACCATGTTACAGCCCTCAAGAAGAAGGGCTTCCTCAGGCAGGCGGGCAGGCGTTCCCGTACCATAGAACTGATCAGGCCCCAGGGCGGTGAAGACCCCAACGGAGTAATTGAGATTCCCATCCTGGGTACAGTGGCGGCGGGGCTGCCCATTCTCTCCGAGGAAAATTTCGAGGGAACGCTTATCTTCCACAGGTCGATGCTGAAGAAAGGCCGTACCTACTTTGCCATGAAGGTGCGGGGAGAATCCATGATCGGCGCGGGGATCAACTCCGGAGACATGGCCATCATCGAAAAGACCGAATTTGTGCGGAATGGGGAAATCGCCATGGTGGTTCTGGACGATGATGCGATAACGCTGAAGCGTTACTACAAGGAACGTTTCAGGGTGACGCTTCTCGCCGAAAATCCCGAGTTCGGCCCTACCTACAGCCAGAATGTCCGGGTTATCGGCAGGCTTGTCCGGATCTATCGCAGTTACTGAATGGCTGCCGGCGTATGGGGCGCGCATCTCTTTCTGGGGCCGGAACTGGGGGAGAAGCAGGATGCCCTCAAACTTCTACGGGAAAGTCTGGGCCCGGGACTTGAGGAAAACAGTTACTATGCCGGGGAAACTTCCCTTTCGGATGTAGTCTCCGCGCTGCAGAACGGTTCCCTTTTTGCCTCGCACAGGCTCTTTACCCTAAAAAATGCTGAATTCATCAAAAAAAAGGATGAAGTGGAACTCCTTTCCGCATGGATGAAGGAAGAGCACAGCGATACGGTACTGGTTCTCATCTCCGCCGAGATCTCCCTGGCAAAGGGTCTTGAAAACGCCGTTCCCAAAGAACGCAAACGGGTATTCTGGGAACTTTTTGAAAACCGTAAACATGAATGGGTGGCTTCTTTTTTCAGGCGGAAGGGAAGCCGCATAAGCGAAGACGGCATTGAGGCGATTCTTGAGATGGTTGAAAACGACACCGCTTCGCTCTCCCAGGCCTGTTCTCATCTGGCGCTCATGGCTTCCGGAGAGGAAGTTATCGGCGAAGAAATGGTTGACCGCTGGCTTTCCCACACCAGGGAGGAGAGCGCCTTCAGTCTCTTCGGCCGCATAGCCAGGGGGGATCTGAGCCGGGCCCTGGAGAGCCTTCACTCGCTTCTTGCCGCAAAGGAGAGCCCGCCGGGTATTCTGGGGGTACTGGCCTGGTGTTTCCGCAAACTCAGGGATTATCTGGCTCTGGAAGAAGCCGGGAACATCAACGACTTTGAATTGAAAAAAATCGGCCTGGGTTCCCGGCGCGTGAGACAGGACTACATCGAAGCGGGCCGCCGCTATTCCTCCGCAGACAGGGCCTTAAGCCTCATCGCCGAATATGACCTTCTTACCCGGAACTTCGGCGCCGGCATGGAACAGGTGCTGATGGACGCTTTTATCGTCAGGCTGATACGCGGTTAGATACCGGAACCGGCATTTACTTTTTTAATTGGCAAATAGTGCAAAATCAGTATACTGTTGAAAAAATTTAGCCACCACACTAACCACACGAACAAACTCTCTAAATTTCCCGATCCGTTCATGTCTGTTCATGCCGTGCAACTTTTCGGATGCTGCGTAAGCAGCTACTCAGGAGAGGGCGTATGAAAAGCCTGAGCCGTTACTGCTGTTGCTGCGGCAAACGGTGAAAGAAGGGATATTTATGGCGATGGACGAAACGAGGGTTCAGGTGATGAGGAAGGAGGGGAAAGCCGATATGAGCGAATCGTATAAGTGGCTTACCAAAGGGGGCCGCCGGGCAAGATGGTTGTCATTTTTGAATATCGCCTGACCCGCGGGGCCAAACGCCTGCCGTTTTTTCTTGAAGGGTTTGTGGGGTATCTGCAAACGGACGGATATGAGGTGGAACGGGAACAGCGGAAGAAGGATATGCCGGTTTTCCGGTTTCTCTCGGGGCGCTGGAAGGCGGAGACCCCTGTTCTCGAATCATTTAAAAAGTGGCTTGATGCCAAGGTTCTGGAAGTGCCCCCCTCGCTTTTATTCGTAGCGAAGGGTTTAATACCCAAGAACCCGCTCCACCGGTTCGCGGGGGAGCTTTAGGGCGTTCTCAAGG
>JAIRNJ010000178.1 GCA_031258115.1 Treponema sp.
GCTGAAGCAGGTCCCAAGGGTTTGGCTGTTCGCCAATTAAAGCGGTACGTGAGCTGGGTTCAGAACGTCGCGAGACAGTTCGGTCCCTATCTGCCATGGGCGCAGGATGGTTGAGAGGATCTGTTTTTAGTACGAGAGGACCGAAATGGACGAACCTCTGGTGTACCAGTTGTCCTGCCAAGGGCATGCGCTGGGTAGCTACGTTCGGAAGGGATAACCGCTGAAGGCATCTAAGTGGGAAGCCCGCCTCAAGATGAACCATCCCAGGGGATTTAATCCCCCTGAAGGTACCAGGGAGACTACCTGGTTGATAGGGTGGCGGTCTACGCACGGTAACGTGTTCAGCCGACCACTACTAATCTGCCGTGAGGCTTGACCATATTATTGTTCGTGAGTCAATCTGTACCCGGTTTGAGAAGATGGTTGTGGTAAGTAATTGCTTGGTGGCTATAGTGGAGGTGATATACCCGTTCCCATTCCGAACACGGAAGTCAAGCCCTCTCACGCCGATGATACTGCCCCTTGAGGGGTGGGAAAGTAGGAAGCTGCCAGGCTTTTTTTTGTTTGGCACGGAGCAGCGCATGATACTGCCCCTCGAAGGGGCGCCCCGGCAGGCAGCTACGTGCTGGTTCGCAAGTCTGGGTTCATACCCCGGAGTTTGGCTCCGGGATCTTCATTACGTACTTGATAATGATTCCAATAGATAATAAAATAGAGTTAGTGGTTTATGTGCAGGAGATGCTATGGCTGAACAAAGACAATTGGTGACCTTTCAGCTCGGAGAAGAGCTTTACGGGATTAACATCATGGATGTCAAGGAAATCGTCCGGGTTCAGACTATCAGGGCAATTCCCAATGCGCCTGCCTATGTGGAAGGAATTTTCAATCTTCGCAGTGAAATAATCCCCATAATTAATCTGCATAAGCGTTTTCATCTTAAAAAAGTGCTAACCTCGGAAGAGGATGAGCTTCTTTCGGGTTTTATCATCATTGACATTGACGGCATGAAGTTGGGTGTGATTATTGACCGGGTTTCCCGTGTTGTGACCATCGAAAAAGAGGAGATACAGCCGCCTCCCCAGATGTTGAGCGGTATTGGAGCCGAGTATATACAGGGTGTTGTACGCCAGGAGCATGGATACCTCATCATTCTGGATATTCGGGATCTCTTTAATCCCAAAGAACTGCAAAAAATAGCCGAGCTTCGAAGATAGCATGAAGATAGAAGTCTATTCTCCGACCATTCGGCGGAAGGAGATGGATGCGGTCTTGACTTCTCTTGTGGAAGACAAGATCGGTCCAGGGGAGCAGTCCAGGTTTCTCATACAGATCGCGAGAGAAAATCTCAAATTTGATTATGCTTTAGCCCTCCGTAGTCCTGCAATTGCCCTTTACCAGGCCCTCAAACTGCTGAATCCCGGAACCTCAACCGGACCGAGTCGGCTTTCGGATGACCCGGGTGAAGGTTCCCCTCCTAAAGCGGGTCAGGGTGTCCTTATTTCAGCTCTTGCGCCGCGATATTACCTTACCGTGCTCCAGGATCTGGCTCTGACGCCGGTTTTCTGTGATGTTTCTTCCAATTTCCCCTGTATCAGCCGTGAAAGCATAGATGCCGCCATGCAGAAAAAGCCTCCCGGCCTTGAAGTAAAGGCTCTGGTAGTGACTCATACACTGGGTTATGTGCCTGATCTGGGTCCTATTCTTGAACTTGGCATACCGGTTATTGAAGATGCGTCCGATAGTTTCAGCCCGGTGTCTGAAGAAGGAGCGAAGGCCTCTGAAAGGCAGGCCGGTGTCTTTGTGCTCCTGGGCCTTGAAGAACGGAATATCCTCACTGCCGGGGGCGGGGCCCTCCTCTATGCGGTCAACCGGAGGGATGCTTCCGTATTGCGGAACTCTGCCGATCTTCCCCCCGAATACTGTCTTCCCGATATGAACGCCGCTATGGCGGTAATCCAGTTCCGGGAAGCGGCCAAAAACCTTGCCAGAAGGAAGGAGATTGCCGCGGTCTATACCCAGTCAAGTCTTCGTACCCGGCACAAACGCTTTGTTCAGGAAGGGGACTACAACAATTATGCTTTTCCTCTCATTCTGGAAACAGGGCTCAAGGATGTTAAGGCTTATGCCCGGAAGAAGGATATAGTTGTGGAAAGCGCCTTCGAAGATACTCTGGCAGGAACAGGGGCAGTGGATGCTGCTCAATGTACGGAAGCGTATTCCCTTTCCCTCAGAACGGTCTTATTTCCGCTTTATCCCCGGCTTCAGGCATCGGAAGTTGAGCGGGTCGGTAAACTCATTCTGACTCTCCCCTAAGGCGGTTTGATGATGGTGAGAGATACATGGCAGAGCCGCCGTATGGCGGCGGTGAAATAGTTTTCCGTAAGCCTCGCGGCCCGGAGGGACGCATGGCAGAGCCGCCGTATGGCGGCGGTGAAATAGTTTTCCATAAGCCTCGCGGCCCGGAGGGACGCATGGATGCTTCAAAGAGTTCAGGACAGAGACAGATTAAGGTTCTCCTTGCGGTAAATCCGCATAAACCCAAGGCTCTGGAACTGGCTTCTTCGATTGAAGCGGTTCTCCGTTCCCGGATGGATATTGAAGTCCGCTGTTGTGAAGTCCCGCTTGAAAGCTCCGGATCCGGAAACCCGGCCGGGCCCGTGAATGAGGGTGAAAGTTCCCTTCTTGAGGGGCTGGATCTTGTTTTTTCTCTGGGGGGAGACGGAACGGTACTCTATATCGCCCGCCTGGTTTCTTCCCGCAATATTCCCATTATTCCGGTGAATCTCGGTACTTTTGGCTTTATTGCCGCGGTGCATCCCCCGGAATGGGAGTCGGTGTTTCTGCAGCATCTGGAAGGAAAGGCGGAGCTTTCCCGGCGGCTCATGTTTTCAATTCAGGTGGAACGGGGCGGCTCTATGGTGTTCCGGGGAGCCTGTCTCAATGATGCGGTTATTTCCGCCAGCGGGATTGCCAAAATAATCAAGTTGAATCTTTTTTCCGAATCCGAAGAGTTGGAGTTGGGAAATTATCTTTCAGACGGCTTGATTCTCGCCACTCCTACAGGTTCAACCGCCTATTCTGTGGCTGCCGGGGGCCCGATTCTTGATCCTGAACTGGAAGCTCTTATCGTTAATCCCATCTGTCCCTTCACTCTGTCAAATAGGCCGCTGGTACTTCCCGCCACCGAGACGCTCATTGTAAAGCTGGAACAGGAGCAGCGGAGCGGCGTGCTTCTTACGGTGGACGGTCAGGAGACTGCGAAACTGCTTCCGGGGGATCGTATTCATATACGCAAGGCCCCCTATACGGCGGATCTGATTGCATCGGGACGGGAAGCTTTTTACCGTGCCCTGAAGAGTAAGCTTAACTGGGCCGGAGGTCCTGCACAGGACTTGCAGAGCGAGAATCTCCACCAGGATCCGAATGGTCCGAATGAATCGAAGTTCTCCTCCGGAGAGACCCATGATTGAAGAGCTTACGGTTAAAAACTTTGCCCTTATCGACAGTCTCTCCCTCTCCTTTCAGGGCGCCTTCAATGTATTGACCGGAGAAACCGGCGCGGGGAAGTCGATTATCGTCGGGGCTTTGAGTTTTCTGCTGGGAGGCAAGGCGGATACTGATGTGATCCGTACCGGAAGCGAGGAAGCTTCGGTTTCGGCGCTTGTGTCTGTAGATTCCGGGAATACCGAAGCCGCCGGCTGGCTGAAAAGCCGGGATATTGAAACCGAGGACGGGCCCCTGATTATCAGGCGGAATATTAAATCTTCGGGCAGGAATTCCATATTTATCCAAAGTACGCCGGTAACGAGGACGGATCTGGCGGAATTCATGAGTTTTCTCTTTGATCTTCACGGTCAGCATAGCCATGAATCCCTCCTGAAAAAGGAAACGCACCGCCGTTACCTGGATCGTTTTGCGTCTCTGGACGAGGAAGTCCGGGACTTCGGCCGGGTTTTTACCGGCCTGACGGAGAAGAAACGGATTCTTGAGGCTTCCCTGAGTTCGGAAAAGGAACGGGAGAATCGCATTGAAATGCTCAGCTTTGCCGCGGAAGAGATAGGCAAGGCCGCGGTAAAGCCGGGGGAGATTGCGGAACTGGAAACAGAGGCCCGCCGGCTCGGGGATTTTGAAAAACTTGCAGGTTTTGTGAATTCGGGGGCGGCAGTCCTCTTTGATGAAGAGCTTTCCGTATTGGCTCTGGTACGGAAGGCAAGGAATGCCCTGGATAATGCCTCCGCCATTGATGAGGACCTTCAGGGTATTCAAAAGCGTATCGAGGCGCTCTACTACGAGGCCGAGGACATTGCCGCGGAGTTCCGTTCCTACCGGGACGGTCTCCGTTACGACCCGAAACGCCTGGAAGAGGTGGAAGAGAGGCTTGCCCTGCTTTTCCGCTTAAAGAAGAAATACGCCCAGGGAAACGCCGCGGGTATTTCCTCAGACTCTACGGAAGAGGCGATCCTGGCCTACAGGGAAGACGCTCTGGCGGAAATCGAAGAGCTTTCCAATGCCGCGGAAAACCGGGATAAACTGAAGGCCGAAATAAGCCTGCTTGAAAAGGACATTGTTTCCAGAGCCGCGGCCCTCGGTTCCAAACGGAGCGCCGCCGCCGTATCCCTGAGCGAAGGTATCACCGCAATCCTCAAGCGCCTGGGTATGCCCAATGCCCGTTTCAGCGCGACGGTTCAGAAACGGCGGCGGGAAGGGGATTCGGGAGGCCTTGTCTACGGTCCCTGGGGCGCCGATGAGGTTGAATTCCTTATCTCGGCCAATGCGGGAGAACCGCTCAAGGATCTTTCCCGGATTGCCTCGGGGGGCGAGTTGTCCCGTGTCATGCTGGCCATAAAAACGGTGCTTGCCGCTTCGGATAACCTTGAAACCCTGGTTTTTGACGAGATCGATACGGGTATCGGGGGAGAAGTGGCCCTTGCGGTGGGTGAATATATGGCAAAAATCGGCGAAATCAAGCAGATATTTTGCGTTACCCATCTTGCCTCCATCGCTGTCCGTGCCGATAATCATCTAAAGGTGGAGAAGAAAACCGAAGGCGGGAGAACCTTTACCGGTGTGAGTGAACTTGGAAAGGAAGAACGACGTGTGGAAATCGCCAGGATGCTGGCGGGAGACGCCGGGGAAGCGGCCCTTGCCCATGCGGATGATTTAATTCTAAAATATTCACAATCTTAAGCTGCGGAGAGGGTAATGGCGAAAATTTCCGAAGAGGAACGTCATAAGTATTTTGAAAAGGTAAGCGGCTATCAACAGACTGCCAAAACTATCCTCAAAAGGGAACAGAATGTTCTCATGGTCATCAAAAAAGATCCCGCCACCGCGGCTTTCAAACGCCTTGCCCTGGTAGACGATATGCTCAACCTGGCTTCCAACTATATAACCATTTCCGCCGTATCCCAGTCGGTTTTGAAGGTCAAAAACGAAGACGCCCTGAATGACGGGCGCAAGTCTCTCTATAAAAGCGTTATCTACCTTGAAGAGATCGTGAGTAACCTGGTTGACGCCCCTTTTAGCGATTATGAGGGAAAACTTGCCAGCATTGAGACGGTTGATGCCAGGCGGCGTTACGATCTTGTCCGCAAAATGGGTCTTGCGATCCAGCTTCTGGAAAATGCCTACGGGGACAATACCAAATGGAAATGGTCTTTTGTGGAACTGGAAGGCCGTTTTGCAGCGGCGGCAAAGAACATCATTGACCTGAAAACCGCGGTGGCTAACACCGATCCCCGTTCCCCGGCTTATGAACCGACCATGTATCACCTCATCCTGGTTAAGAAGCTCCTCATGCAGGCTGCGGACCGCTACCGGGAAAAGTATGAACTTTCCACGAGCCGGATCGATGATTTCAAGATGGGGATTCACTTCCTCAATGCCCTGCGGCGCTTCCATATTCTTTTGGGGGAGCCCAATGACGCCGAAACAGTAAAGAAAAAATTTGATATCTGGAAAAACAAGCTCGAAACAGACATAAAAAAAACAGAAGAGCTTGCAATGAAAAAAATATAGTATGTGTTCCTTAAGGCCAGGGGCATGAGGCGGCTTGTGCATGGAAGATTCTGAACAACCGCAAAACACAAAGCCGGATCTGTCCCTTAAAAATTTCCGCTTTCTCATTCCCTATCTGTACCCTTACCGTTGGCGTTATCTCTGGGGCTTTGTATGCCTTATTGCCGTTGACAGCGCCCAGATTCTCATCCCCCAGTTTACCGCCAGGGCAATAAATCTTGTGACCGCCGGGGAAGGGGAGGGCGTCCGGAGCCGCATACTGTTCCTCTGTCTGGGCATGGTGGCCGCCATGGCGGTGATAAGTACGGGCCGTTTCCTCTGGCGCTACTTTATCCACGGCGCTTCCAGGAGAATCGAAACGGAACTGCGGGGGAATCTTTTCAGTCATCTTCTTTCCCTTTCCTATGACTTTTATCAGAGGAGCAAGATTGGGGATCTCATGGCCCGTTCCACCAACGACATCAACGGCATCCGTGAGGCCATAGGCTGGGGTCTTGTGATGCTGGTTGACGGGACGGTGATGGTTCTGGGTATCCTTGTGGTGATCTTCATACAGGACGCCAAAACCGCCGCCTTTGCCCTTATTCCCCTGCCGCCCATTACCCTGCTGATCCTGCTTTTCGGCAATGCCGTGGGAGCGCGTTTCCGCCGCGCGCAGGAAACCTATTCCCGCATGAGTGAGACGGTACAGGAAGCTTTTTCCGGGGTGCGGGTGATAAAGTCTTTTGTCAAGGAATGGTGGTTCGGGAAGAAATTTGCCGCGGCCAACGACGACTACCGGGACAGCAACATGGAACTGGTAAAGATCTACGGAATCTTTTTTCCTCTTATCACCTTCCTTTCCGGCCTCACTTCCCTCATCGTAATTCTTGTGGGCGGCATGCGGGTGGTGGAAGGCAGTTTAAGTCCGGGAGCGCTGGTGGCCCTTTTCAGTTATTTTCAGATGCTTATCTGGCCTCTCATGGGTGCAGGATTCATGGTGAATGTCATACAGCGGGGCGCCTCCTCCCTCGGCAGGGTGAAGGAGATTCTCGATACAAGGCCCTCCATTGAATCTCCCAGGGAATTTCCCAGGGAATTTCCCGTGCATCCGCAAAGAAACCTTCAAAAGACCGGCTCTGTATTCACGCCGTCCTTGCGGCAAAATTCAGCCGGAGAGGAAGCGCCGCTTTCTGCGCCCCCGCTGCTTGAAATACGGAATCTCACACTGGCCTATAGCCCCGAGGGAGGGAGAAACGTCCTTTCCGCGGTGAATCTGCGGCTTGAAGAGGGGGAGATGCTGGGCATTCTGGGCCGGACAGGCTCGGGGAAGTCGAGTTTTATAAAGGCGCTCCCCCGGATGATCGATCCCCCTCCCGGCATGGTGTTTCTCAAGGGCCGTGATGTCCGGGACTGGGATCTGGAAGAATTGCGGGCCTGTTTTGCCCTGGCTCCCCAGGATAGTTTTCTCTTTTCCGACAGTATAAAAAATAATATCGGTTACGGTCTTGACGCTCAGGGAGAAGAAGCGGATTTTGCCAGGGCCGCCGGTTTTGCGGCTCTGAACAGGGATCTGGAGGCCTTTTCTTCAGGCTGGGATACCCTTATCGGTGAACGGGGACTCTCCCTTTCCGGCGGCCAGAAGCAGCGGGTAGCCATTGCCCGCGCCTTCATCACCGCTCCTGAGATCCTGATCCTTGACGACGCCCTTTCCGCGGTGGACACTGAAACCGAACAGCGGATCCTTTCGGCGCTGAATGCGGAACGGGAAAAGTGTAAGAGGCAGGGCAGGGCCTTAACGGTGATCATCGTGAGCCACCGGGTTTCCACCCTTTCCCGGGCGGACAAGGTGGCGGTTTTTGAAAACGGTTCCTTAAGCGAATACGGCAGCCCGAAGGAACTTCAGGATTCAGGCGGCTTTTTCAGCCGGACAGCGGCCCTGCAGCATCTTGGAGATTCAGCCGGGCCTGCGGGAACAGCTGAAGCTTCCCCCCGCAGCGAAAGACACGGGAGCAAAAATGGCTGATTATTTTGAAGTTGAACAGGTTGTCCGGGATTACGACAGCAGAATTACCGCACGGATCCTTTCATACCTTAAACCCTATAAAAACCTTGTTGTACTGATGATCTGCGCCCTGGCGGTTTCGACCATGGGTGAACTTTTTGTCCCGGTGATCCAGCAGCGGCTTACCGACAATGCAATCATGGCCCGCTTTATTGTGATAGATCCTGCGCCCGCAGAGGGTTTAAGCCGGGCCGCGGCCGCGGAGAGGGAAAAATTGATGGGCCTGGATGAGGGAATTGAAGCCGGAAACCTGCTCTTTATACCCCAGGGACGGAATACCATTATGACAGGTTCTGTGGAGAGAGAATTGAAAGCCGCAGCCGTTCTGCAGGAAGAAAGCTGGTATGCCTTCCGCTATAAAGACGGCGATGCACTGGCCTCCATCGTGGAAGAACGAAGCGGCATTTTCCTTAGGGGAGAAGGCTGCGGAGCGATAAAGAATGCGGATCTCTACAAACTGCCTGTATCACAGATACGAATAGTGCGGGCGCATGATATTTCTTCGATTGTAAGAACAGTTCTGCTGCTTCTTTGCCTGCTGCTGGCAGTTTTTGTTTTTACATTTATACAAACATGGGTAACCGTGCTTATCGGACAGAAGGTCATGAAGGATATCCGGCTTGCCCTTTTTGAAAAAACCCTTTCCCAGTCAACAGATTTTCTGTCACATCATCCTGTGGGACGGATCGTAACCAGGCTTACCGGGGATGTTGAGACGATAAATGAATTTTTTACCTCGGTTCTTGTGGCCTTCCTCAAGGATCTTTCCGTGATGATTGGGGCGCTCATCACACTCTTTGTGCTTTCTCCCCGGCTGGCCCTTGTTGTGCTCTGTACCATGCCGCCTGTCATGGGGATAACTGCGATCAGCCGCATCAAGGCCAGGGACGCCTTCAGACAGCAGCGTATTGCCAATTCCAGGGTTAACTCGTATCTTTCGGAGCATCTTTCCGGAATACAGGTGGTGCAGCTCTTCCGGGCGGAAGAGAAGAGCCGCCGGGAATTTCGTGAACGGAACATGGAGCTTCTCAAGGCCAACCTTGGAGAGATGTTTGTATTCGCCACATTCCGTCCCATCGTAGAGTGGTTTTCCACCTTTACCGTGGCGGCCGTCATCGCCGTGGGAAGCAATATGGTTTTTGACCTTTCCCTTTCGCTGGGAGTGCTTATCGCGTTTATCGGCCTTGTCAGTATGTTCTACAACCCGGTGATGGATATTGCGGAGAAGTACACCCTGCTGCAATCGGCAATGGCCGGAGGGGAACGGGTCTTTGGTCTCCTTGATGCCGAAGAAAAAATCCCGGAGTATTCCGCCGGGATCAAAACTGGCCGGAACGTGCCGGAAGCTTCGCCGTATCCGGATTTTGGGGGAAAATATACCGGGAAAAACGGGAGGCAAATCGAATTCAGGGATGTTCATTTTTCCTACAAAAAGGGAGAGGAGATCCTTAAGGGCCTTTCTTTTACCGTGAATCCGGGGGAGACGGCAGCCATTGTAGGTTATACCGGGGCAGGAAAGACAACCATCATCAATGTACTTACCCGGCTTTGGGATATTGATTCAGGCGGGATATTCCTAGACGGGATACCGGTAAAGGAACTCCCTCTCGCCCATCTCCGCCGTTCCGTGATACCGGTGCTGCAGGATGTGTTCCTCTTTTCGGGAACGGTGGCGGACAATATCAGGCTGGGACTTCCCCTGACGGATGAGGAGGTGGAGGCTGCCGCCAGGGCGGTGCATGCCCATGAGTTTATAAGCGCGTTGAAAGAAGGTTACAGGACGATTCTTTCCGAAGGGGCCTCCAATATCTCTGCGGGGCAGAGGCAGCTTTTGAGTTTTGCAAGGGTCATCGCCCATAATCCCGGCGTGGTGATTCTTGATGAAGCCACCAGTTCCATTGATACGGAAACCGAAAGGCTCATTCAACTGGGCATGCGGAGGGTGCTGTCGGGCCGCAGTTCCATTGTCATTGCCCACCGGCTTTCCACTATCCGCAATGCAGACCGTATTCTGGTGCTTTCCGGAGGCCGCCTGATTGAAGAGGGCAATCACGGGGAATTGATACGGCAGAATGGTATGTATGCCGGACTTTACCGGCTGCAGTACGAGGAAGAAGCTTAAAGGGAGATCGGGCAGTTCAATAATTGACTGTCTGCCAATAGGGTTATCGAACAGGTCCATTAACCTTTTACCGCGCCTGCGGCCACGCCCTTGGTAACTTTAGGCCCTTGACAGATGTATAAAACGGGATGATAATATCCTGGTTAGGGAGCCGGTTTCAAACCCCGGTTGGTTTTGAAACAGCTTAGGCGCACAGGCTTTAAAGGGCGCTCCATTCTGAATTGGGAGGTGAGATTT
>JAIRNJ010000184.1 GCA_031258115.1 Treponema sp.
AGCATCAGGATTGCGCATATTCTGGCGCTGGCAAAGGTAAAGGGCTATAGTGTTCCTGCGGCCCTGAAAATCGACGATCTTGGCAAATATATCGAGCAGAATCTCTACCGGTTCAGCCAGGGAGACGATTCATACTACTATGTATCATATCTTGACTCCTATGGGTTATATGTACTTTCACTGCTTGGAAGAAGCGTCGATCCTGCCGGGCTTGCGGAACTCCTTGCCAGGGATAATGTTGACGCTTCGGTCCTTTCATTTACAGGCCTCTCGTACCTCCGTCTGGGCCGCAGGAACGATGCCCAAAAAACTGCCGAGCGCCTCCGAAACCTGATGCGCCTCACCGGCCGCGGAGTAGACATAACCGATCCCCTGGATCGTTACCGCTGCCGGTACTACGGCGGTTCCGTAGAACAGCTGGCCCTGAGCCTGGAATTTTTCTCCCAACTGTATCCGGGAGACACCATCAATACCCGTCTGCTTCACAGCCTTCTGGAAAGCAAGCGTTCCGCCGCTTACTGGGAGAGCACCGCGGCAACGGTACGTGTCCTTTCGGCGGTTGACGCCCTTATCCGCAGCGAAAACCTTGCCTCTACCGATCTTGAAGCCTCATCCCGGATCGGCGGCGCAGAACTTCTGTCGGGCGCTTTCAAAGGTCTTGCCGCGCTTCCGAAAAGCGGAAGCTTTGACTTCAGGACTTCCCCCCTCAGTTCCCTGCAGCGGGACGCGCTTATCCCCCTGGAATTTGAAAGAAGTGGAAGGGGAAACCTCTACTACTCGGCGTCTTTGAGCTATGCCCTTCCGCCGGAACTGCAAAGTTTCCGGGATGAGGGGCTCGGGGTCTTCATGAGTATCCGGAACCTTGAGGGGGAGGAGATAAGCGGTACTGCCCTTGAATCGGGCAAAACTTACCGGGCCAGGGTAAGGCTCTCCAGCAGCCGTGACAGAAACTATGTGGCCCTGCGGATACCCATTCCCTCGGGAGCGGAGATCCTCGATCCGGGAATGGTAAGTACCCCGCGTTACGAAGAATTAAAAGACAGTGAAAGGGGTCTTGAGGGGAGACGGGGAGCCTGGCTTTCCAACAAGGTTATTCTGGACAACGAGATACAGTATTTCTGGGACAGCTTTGCCAAGGGTGAAAGTACGGTAGAGTTCCTCTTCAGGACTCCCAGACGGGGAGTCTACCCCACCCCGCCGGTGCAGGCGGAATGTATGTATGAGGGTGAAATCTTCGGCCGCAGCCAGGGCCTGCTCTACACCATTGAGTAAACTGTCTCCGATACCGCCGCATTTCCGCAGGCGCGCGGGCCTGGCCGCAGCAATGCTGTTGGGCCTGTTTCTCTTTCTGCGGCTTCTTGTCCGTTACTCCCCCTACCCGGAACTGAAACGGTTTCAGGAACGTCCCTACAGCATCCGTATCTATGCCCGCGGCGGTGAACTCCTGCAGATCACGAGCCTTGAAAACGGACTCCGCCGGGAATACTGCCCCATGGAAGAAATGCCGCGGATCCTCCGGTCGGTTTTTATTTTTTCGGAAGACATCCGTTTTTACCGGCACTTCGGTGTAGATATTCCCGCAATTTTCAGGGCGGCCTGGCTTAACTTCAGGCAAAAACGGCTTGTAAGCGGCGCTTCCACCATCACCATGCAGCTTGCCCGCCTCATAAGCGCGGAGGCTTCGGAAACAGCCCGGGGCCGTTCTTCGGGTTACAGCCGGAAACTTGCGGAAGCCTTTAATGCGCTGCGGCTTGAAGCCCGGCTTTCCAAGAACGAGATCCTCGAACTGTACCTCAATTCCCTGCCCTTCGGCTTTCAGACCGAAGGAGCGGCTTCCGCCGCGCGGAACTTTTTTGCATCGGATCTCCAAAGACTTTCTCCTGCGGAGATCTTCTGTCTTGCAGTCATTCCCAGAAGACCTGCGGCCTACAACCCTCACAATCAATGGGAAGCCTGTGTACAGGCCGCAGAAAATCTGCAGAAACGCTACAGCCTCTCCCCTTCCGCAGATCCTCAGGCGGCTGCGCTAAGCGCCGAAGACTTCAGGTTTGCCGCAGGCAGGGTTAAGCGTTTCAATTATCCTCTGGAACTTCCCCACCTGATCCGCCATATACGGAACGAAGCCTTCTATCCCCGCAGGGGGGATCTCCGTCTTTCCATAGATTTCCCCCTGCAAAAACGCATTGAAACCCTGATAGCCAGGGATGTGCAGCGTTACTACAGCCAGAGACTCAACAACGGGGCCGCCGTTGCGCTTGACAACGCTTCAGGCGAAATCCTGGCATGGGTGGGCAGCGCCGATTACGGCAATGAGGAACATGCAGGACAGATAGACGGCGTACTGGCCCTGAACCAGAGCGGCAGCAGCATGAAACCCTTTCTCTATGCCCTTGCCCTCGAAAAAGGCTTCAAGCCCGCGGATGTGATTGCCGACATACCGCTCCAGTTCGGTTCGGAGGAACTATACTTCCCCCAGAATTTCAATAATCGCTACAATGGCCCCATGCTCTTCCGTTCCGCGCTGGCTTCAAGCCTCAATGTTCCTGCGGTGTACCTTCTCTACCGTTTGGGACTTCTCAATTATATAAACTTTCTCCGCTCTCTTGATTTTTACTCCCTTGAGGACGCCGAAGAAAGGGCGGGCCTTGCCCTGGCTCTGGGAGACAGCCCCGTAAGCCTTCTCGAACTCTGCAGGGCATTCAGCATCTTCCCCAATGACGGCGCCCTGATTCCCCTCAGCTTCCGTGCCGGGATTGCCTCATCTTCCCCGCCTGCAAATCCTGTCTCCAAAGATACGGCAAGACTCATCAGTTCCATGCTCTCGGACAGGAATGCACGGGTTCTCGGTTTCGGCAGGGCAGGGAATTTTTCCACGCCTTTCGAGGCCATCTTCAAAACAGGAACGGCAAACCAGTATCAGAGCATTGTCGCGCTGGGAGCCACGCCCCGCTACACCGCCGCCGTATGGATGGGAAATTTTACCGGAGAAACCGTAATCGGCAAAACAGGCAGCTCCATCCCCGCCCTGATTGTCCGCGATGCCCTCATATACCTGCAGGGGAACTCAGGCCCTGCATTCAGGACGCCTGAAAACTATTCCCTCAGACGCATCTGCTCCCTCTCCGGCATGGAACCCGCCGAAGCCTGCCCTTCCTCAATAACAGAATATGTGCGGCATGAAACCGTTTTGGAACCCTGTACCTGGCATTACCGGGAAGGGGGAAAGACACAGATACGCTATCCGCCTGAGTATCAGGCATGGTTTCTCTCCGGCAGCAGGGAAGGGGAACTCGATTACCGGGGCGCTCCTTTGGAAATTGTATTGCCCCTGGACGGGGCCGTCTACTACAGGGGAGAACGCACAAACTCTGTCGGACGGGAGGAAATTCCCGCGGAGATCACGGGCGGCGTGCTTGACGAAATTGAAGTCCGCTATGATGACGCCGTCTTCAGCCTGGGACGGCCCTTCCGTTTCTATCTTCCCTCCGAAGCGGGAGAGCATACGCTGCAGGTATTCTGCGGGGAAGAAACGGCGTCCGTCAGTTTTACTGTCGACCCTTCCTAAAGTTCATCCAGATTAAAAGGCGTTTCCTGATAGACAAAGTTGAGCCAGTTGCTGAAGAAAAGATGGGCATGGGCCCGCCAGCGTACAACCGGTTTCCGTGAAGGATCGTCTTCAGGATAATAATTTTTTGGCGGGGTGATGGGAAGTCCTTTTGCCAGATCCCTCCGGTATTCCCTGTCCAGGGTCAGGGGATCGTACTCAAGGTGGCCTGTAACATAAACCTCCCGGCAGTCCCGCGCGGTAACGATAAAAACCCCCGCCTCCCGGGTTTCCGACTGTATCGTCAGGGCCGGATGAGAGGCAATAGCATCCCTGTCGCTGGCCGTATGCCGGGACTGGGGAGCAAGAAATTCATCATCAAATCCCCGGAAGAGAGGGGAATACTGTTCATTTACCTCATGCGGAAAAACACCGAACAGTTTTGATGCGAGAGGCTTCTTGGGAATCCCGTAGCGGCGGTACAAACCTGCCTGGGCTCCCCAGCAGATATGCATGGTGGAAAAAACGTTCTTTCCCGAATAGTCTATTACTCCGGAAAGTTCTTCCCAATAATCAACCTCTTCAAAGGGAAGGGTCTCCACCGGCGCACCGGTGATGATGAGACCGTCAAGGCGCATACCGGAATTTACAATCTCTTTGGAATTAATGTAAAATTTTTCAAGATGTCCCGGCGGGGCGTTCTTCGAGTCGTGACTTCCCATCCGTAAAAAAGTAATATCCACCTGCAGGGGGCTGTTCCCCAGCAGCCTGAGAACCTGGATCTCCGTATCCAGCGTCGTGGGCATAAGATTCAGCATTCCAACCCTGAGGGGCCGGATGTCCTGATGTTCCGCCCGGTCGTTGGGCATTACAAAAACCCTCTCCTCCTGAAGGGTGTCGAAGGCAGGCAGGCTTCTTGGTATCTTTATAGGCATAGCTTACATAATATAGCATATTCGTATATACTTTCAAGTATCGTGGTTGTTTCGCCGGAAACCGCAGTTCCGCTGCGGCCGGATTTAGAGAGGCCTCGTTTACAAAAGCCAAACATGGTGGAGGATAAAATGAATAGAGAAGAGCGTATCAAAGAACTCATTTCAAAAATGACAATTGAGGAGAAGGTCTCGCAGTTAAGCTATACCAGCGCCGCCATACCAAGGCTGGGGATTCCCGAATACAACTGGTGGAATGAATGTCTCCACGGTGTTGCCAGAGCCGGGGTGGCTACGGTATTCCCCCAGGCCATCGCCCTGGCAGCCACCTTTGACGAGGGCCTTGTTGAAGAAGTCGCCACCGCGATTTCCGATGAGGCGCGGGCAAAATACAATGAAGCGATTAAACGGGGAAACCGGGGCCAGTACTGGGGTCTTACCTTCTGGACTCCCAACATCAATATCTTCCGCGATCCCCGCTGGGGCCGGGGTCAGGAAACCTACGGCGAAGATCCCTTCCTTACCAGCCGTATAGGTCTTGCCCTGGTACGCGGCCTGCAGGGCCCCGATCCTGAACACATGAAGGCAGCGGCCTGCGCCAAACACTTTGCGGTACACTCGGGGCCTGAAAAACTGCGTCACACTTTTGATGCGGTGGTCTCCAAAAAGGATCTCTTTGAAACCTATCTTCCCTCGTTCAAGGCTCTGGTGGAAGGAGGAGTTGAGGCCGTCATGGGCGCCTACAACCGTACTCTGGGAGAACCCTGCGGGGGAAGCTACTATCTGCTTCGGGACATACTCCGGGGGGAATGGGGTTTCAGGGGCCATGTTACTTCCGACTGCTGGGCCATCCGGGATTTCCACGAACACCACAGGGTGACGAACAGCCCCGAAGAATCGGCGGCCCTGGCTCTCAATGCCGGCTGCGATCTTAACTGCGGCTGTACCTACCCCCAGCTTACCGTTTCCTACAGGAAGGGACTTGTAACCGAAGAGACAATAGATCGGGCACTGACACGGCTCCTGCGGACCCGCTTCAAACTGGGAATGTTCGATCCTCCCGAACAGGATCCCTACTCCAAAATCTCAGGAGAGGTGATCAACTGCGAAAAACATCAGAAGCTGGCGCGCAGGGCGGCGGAGAAATCCATTGTTCTTCTCAGGAACAACAGGGGCCTCCTTCCCCTTGACGACAGCGCCAAACGCATTACTCTGGTGGGGCCCTGCGCTGCCAACCCTCATGTACTGTTCGGAAACTACTACGGCATCAGCCCCCGTTTCGTTACGGTCCTCGAAGGACTCGGGCAGAAGGTGAGGGACAAATACGCCATCAATCTTGAATACCGCCACGGCTGCCTTCAGTATGAAGAGAACCATCCTGCCCGTTTCAGTTCCCAGGCCGGTTTCTTTACCGGCGCCGATACCGACCTCCTGATTGCGGTCATGGGCCTTGACGGTTCCATGGAAGGAGAAGAGGGCGACACCATCGCTTCCGATTCCAACGGCGACAGGGATACTATCGAGCTTCCGCCCTGGCAGCTCAAGTTTCTGCGTCAGTTGAAGGATACAGGCAAACCCGTCATCCTGATCCTTACAGGAGGCAGTCCCATTGCAATACCGGAGGATATTGCCGATGCGGTGATCTTTGCATGGTATTCCGGCGAAAAGGGCGGAGAAGTTATTGCCGACATGATCTTTGGAGATTTGAACCCCGGAGGCCATCTCCCCGTCAGTTTCCCGGCCTCCACCAACCAGCTTCCCCCCTACGAAAACTATGATATGAAGGGACGGACTTACCGCTACATGACGGAAAAGCCCCTCTATCCCTTCGGCTTCGGTCTTTCCTATACCTGTTTCAGTTTTGATTCGATTAAGCTTTCACAGGCCTCCATCCGTGCGGGTGAAAAAATAAAGGCGACAGTAAGCCTGTCAAACACCGGCAGGCGGGACGGCGAAGACGTGATCCAGCTTTACATCGCCAAAAAAGACCGTTCCGCCGATGATCCCCTCTGTTCCCTGCGGGCCTTCAGGCGGATCAATGTTCCTGCCGGAAAAACGGTAAGCGCGGACTTTGAACTCCCCTCACCGGCCTTTGAATCGGTAAATGCCGCGGGCGAGAGCGTTCTTGTTCCCGGCGCCTACACGATCTATGCCTGCGATGCGGCTCCCGTGCCTGTATCCCTGGAGAGAGGCGCTCCAAAACCGGTAGAAGCTGTAGTTACGGTACAATAGGCCGATCTTGGAAAAGAAAACAAGGCGCCTGTTTGGAGAATTCGTAAAATTCGGCCTTACGGGCATGTTCGGTACGGTAACAAATCTGTTCATATTTTTTCTCGGCGCGGATCTCCTGAAATTTCACGAGATCCCCGTCAGTATTTTTTGTTTTCTCGTTTCCGGTACCCAGAATTATTTTATCAACCATATATGGTCATTCAAAGAATACACAGGCGGGGAGAAGATAAGGTTTTGCAAGTGGCTGCAATTCCTCTCCGGTTCCCTTGCGGGGCTTCTCCTTAACATACTGGTGATGCAACTCGTTCTCCATCTGTTTAATCCTCCCTATAAATTCATAGCCCAGGCCATGGGTATCGCTGCGGGAATGATAATCAATTTTACCATTTCAAAGTTTTTTGTTTTCCGGAAAAAAACCGGAGAAAAAAAAGCAGATGAATAAAAAACACAAGCGTGTAATTTTTTTATTCTTCTGTATTCTTTTATGCTGCCTTTCTCAGGCCGGGATATTCCGGATCAACGGTTACAGACTCAAGCCCATAACCGCCCAGGTTCATGTTAACATCGAAATAAAGAAGAGTCATTCCGGCAATTTGCTGCTTAAAACAAATCCCGGAGACATAATCCATGTACTCTCTCCCACTACAGAAGCCGATCCGTCCATTGATACAATCGTTATGTACAGGGAATTGGGCGGTCCGATTGAAGAACTCTCCCTTATGGTTCCCAAGGATACAGCGGAAGAAATCCTCTCCTCGATAGACAGTATCTCTGTGTTTATCGGCAACTCCTTTTATTATTTTAGCCCCGGGGATATCCGTTCTTTCGCTTCCTCAAGCAACGCGGACAGCAGAATATACGACATATCGAAAAATATGGAGTATGCGCCCTTCCCCTTCGGGAAAAGAATCAACTGGTACGGTAACCTGAACTTCCTCCTCCTGTTCTTCTCTGCTCCCCTGATGTACCCATGGTATTTCTGGCCTCTCTATATTATGCTTTTCTGTATATGGATTTTCCGGCGGGGCGCGGGTCTTAAAGGCAGGGAGATCGATAGACCGGCAAAAATACTGTTCCTGCTAAACAAACGCCCCTGGATTATTCCCCTTGTTATTACGGTTATTGCCTTTCTGCTGCGGCTCAACGGTTTTGACCGGTATTCTGCCGGCGGAGACGAATTGAGTTCCGCCGAAATCAGCGCGCCGGGAACTCCCCTTGCCGTACTTTTTTCGGATCCGGGCAATCCTCCCTTTTATTATCTTGTATTAAAGCTGATGTTTCTTCTCTGCGGTTATTCGGAAGCTGCGGGCAGGCTGCTGTCGGTCATGGCCGGTACGGCCCTTGTTCCCTGCATCTGGATACTTGTAAAAAAATATGCAGGAAGAAAGGCGGCGGCTACAGCGGCAATTTTTTTGAGTTTTAGCGATTATCTTATCCGCGCTTCCCATAATACCAGGGCTTACATGCTTCAGCTCATGCTTGTAACGATCCTTGCGGTACTATTTTTGCGCATTCTCAAAAACGGAAAAAACAAAGACATGCTTTTATATACATGCCTTTCCGTATTGCTTGTAAACACGCACTTCTACGGCGTTCTTTTTGTTGCTTCCAATTTCCTGTTCTTCTGCATATACAGGATGGCAAAAAAGGAATTTACTCCAAAAGAAACACTTGTCTTTTTTCTGTTCAATGTTATCACGGCGCTTTCATTATTCCCCTATCTTGCCCATAACCTGAGGGCCGGAGAAATCATGAACAAGGAATTCAACAACTGGATTAAACCCCTAAGCGCCAGACTGAAACTCTTTTCCTGTCTTGCCCTGCTCCTTTCAGGACTCTTCTATTGGGCCATAAGGCATTTTCTGGACAAAAGAGGATGTTTTAGGCATCAGCAGAAATTGTTTCTCGACTATATGGTTTTTATATGCCTCTTTGTATTCCTTGAGGCATTTTTAATATCCCTCATACGGCCGATACTTACCCTGCGCTATCTTTCAATAATATCTGTATTTATACTGTCAATATGGGCCATCCTTCTCAATCTGAACACAGGAAAACTGTACATAAAAATTCTTTCGATGATTGCGGCATACATGCTGCTCCTTGGACTTTTCCATGCGCTTCCCCGCACTACTTTTTTTGACGTGTCAAAAGAAGCATGGCAGTACATCAGCGCCGATGCCGCACGGCACAGCGAACTATCCGCCGCGGTAACGGACAGAAGGGGCGGCAGGGAAGGCTACTACAAATATCAGAATATCCCCATTTATTCCGGGGAAAAGAACATCGACATCCTGTATATAAGCCCCGTTCACTATGTGGAACAGGAAATGTACGATATGGAACTGAAACGTTTCGGTCTTGACGGCGAAGGGATCATCAAAATCAGAATAAACAGGGACAAGGCTGAAATGAAAAAGTTTTTGAGGAAACCTGTCTCTGATGCGCCTGC
>JAIRNJ010000210.1 GCA_031258115.1 Treponema sp.
CTCGCCGGCGGAATCGGCGCTTTGGGCCCCTGGCTGATACAGCGATGCCGCGGCGATTAAACAGACAAGCAGAAAAATCTTCTTCATGGTTTTCCCGGACGACTCCTTTAGGCTATGGATTATGGGGCTGTTTCAAAACTAACCGGGTTTTGACAGCTTTCATATTATTACGAAGCCGCCGGAAATTTCAAGCTCCTGGGAGGCTTTTTGAATTTTTATGCCGGAATTTAAAAAATCGTACAAAACATGGGGACAGCGGAGCAGGGTGCAGATTTTTTAGGTTAATGCTTGACAGGCCGTTGTTTTGCCCCGCGTTTTTCCCGGATACTTGAAGATCCTATAATCAGTCTCGTTGAAATGGTTATATCATATTCATCCTGGGCGTTTCCCTCAATAATGTCGAACAGGAGGCGGGCAGCGGCATGTCCGATGTTCCGGTCACCGTTATGGATATAGGTCAACTGACCGAAGGTAGTCTTGATAAAATTACAGCCGCAACCATATGAAACAAGAGCGATATCTGCGGGAACTTTTATCTCGTGTTCCTCAAGGTAACGCAAGGCGCCGATGGTTAAAGATGGATCGGTAATAAAAACAGCGTCGGGTTTTGGTTTGCTATTTATAAGGCGCTTCATGGAATCGTATCCCGCTTCCTCAGGCTGTCCCGGCGCCTCTATCATGTATTTACGGTTGGTTTTTCTTTTATACGCGGCGCAAGCGGCCTCATAGCCTGAGACTTTATCGGCGTAATGATAAATATCCAAAGAACCAGCTATGAGGGCGATGTTCTTGTACCCTTCCTGTAGGAGATGTTCAGCCGCCGTGTAACCTCCGCCGAAATTATCAACCAGCACCCGGTGGGTAGGGAAAGATTTGTATTTGCCAATCACCACCAGCGCCCTTCCGGTTTTTTTCAGGTCCCTGATGAGATTTTCGTTGATAGGAACACCGCCTACAATAATGCCGTCAACGAGGCCCCGCTTTATCATATTGGGAAGCTGATCGCTGTTTTGATAATCCTCCTTCGCGTGCTCCAGAAGAAGGCATTTTCCATGCTGATCCGTAATATCCGTGATGCCCAGTACAATTTTATAGAAAACATCGTATTCGGTCAGGAAGGAACTGACCGGACTGGCGAAAAGTGCGCCTATGATTCCCGTTTCGTTATGCTCACCGCCAAGGTACCTGGCGATACCGTTGGGAACGAAATGAGTTTCCTCCACAGCTAAAAGTACCTTTTCTCTGGTTTTGGAATCCACCCAGTTTTTATTATTGAGCACCCGGGAGACGGTCGATATGGAAACGCCGGCCTTTTTGGCCACCTCTTTTATGGTCATGGATAAAATGAGTATATTCTTCTTTTACATGTTATTCAATCACGTTACGGCGGACATCACTTGAGCTTACTCTAAAAATTGAAGTTTTAGAATACCTTTATTTTTTCATTTTTTTCTTGACAGTCTTAAATTTCCGTGCCATAATATAAATTACTAAAAACGTTTCTAGATAATTTTTAGTTCAGGAGGAGAAGCATGAAAAAAAGAATGTCAGGTCTTTTTCTTATTCCGATCTTCTGTTTGGCGGCGGTTTCGTCTGTTTTCGCCGGCGCCGGTCAGGAGCAGAAGACAAAGGACGAAAAAGTCGAACTGGTAGTATGGTGCCACATGGTTCATCAGACTGCTATGGAAGGCATCAAGGATGGCGGCAAGAACCTTGTAGGGGAATTCATCGCCCAGCACCCGGAAGTGAGTAATGTCCGCTTTATTACCGCCGGAGTTTCGGAAATCCGCGACAAACTGTACCGCGAGGCCACCCTGCCCAAGACGGAATTCAACCTTTCTTTGGTATATACCCCGTGGATTTCGCCCTCAATGCCGGATTTTTTTGTTTCCCTTGACGATTACCTTAAAAATAAGCCGATAGAAGATTACGGCGATATTTTTCAGAATCTCAAGGACGAACTGACTTTTGGTGGAAAAACCTACGCCGTCCCTATGCGTGCTTCAGGGCAGGGGCTCTACTACAACAAGAAGATCTTGGCCGAAAGAGGAATTCAAAACCCGCCGGAGACTATGGAAGAGCTAATCGAGGCTATAAAAAAATGTGCCTTTATCCGGGCCAACGGTGAGGAAGTGTACGGTCTTGCTGAGCAGGGCATAAAGGAAGAAATTCCTTTTGTGATGGGAGACTTTATCCGTGCCCAGGATGGCGATTTTATCACTGCCGATTATAAATCTCTTATAACCGATTCCAAGGTCATTAACGCCCTTAATCTTTTCAAGGATTTTCTCGCCATGAAGGCATTGCCTCCCAATTTTGTCGCGGTGGAAGACAGTACCAGGATAGAGCTGTTCAAGCGGAACCGTGCGGCCTTCACCTTTGCCGGTGTGGGACATATCACCAGGTTTATCGATGCCAACGGCCTTTCCAGAGACGATATCGGGTTTATCAACCTACCGGTCGCTTCTTCGGTGAAATCAAAATTCCCCGTGGCGGGGCCAACCATTACCTTCCAGTGGGCCTTCGTCATTCCCAAGGGCGCCCAGAACAAAGATCTGGTCTGGGAATTTATCCGCTTCATCGTGAGCAAGGAGGGGGTGCTTAATATGTGCCTTAGCGGGAATGAGCCCATCAGGGCATCGACATTCGAGAACCCCCAATATGTGCAAAAGCAGCCTTTATTGGCCCAGCAGCTCAATATCTTCAAGTACGGAAGGCCCCTGTTTCGGGGCTTTGATAATTTCCCCGAAGCCAGGGATATTTTGGGTACTGCCATCCAGAGCGTCG
>JAIRNJ010000081.1 GCA_031258115.1 Treponema sp.
ACCACAACGCGATAAGCATTGCGGGCGCTCCCTAAAGGCGTCCGGCGCCGAAGGGTGTATAGTGTTAATTCTTACTCCTCAACCCATTCCGCCTCTTCCACGGCGACACATTCTTTCAGTCTTCCCGCGTCTCCGCTTCCGGCTCCATAGCGGCTTGCCGTGCGGATCACAATCTCCCCGTTAGAGACGGGAACATGAATAAAAACCGGGAAAGAACCCGCATCCGAAAGAAGTTCCTGCAGGGGGTAGAGGCTGTCTTCCCTGTCCGCCGCTCCGTTCCGCAGTTTTATGTGGAGGCTTTTCGCCTCCCCGGCAGATTCGGCTTCCTCTTTCACCGGGTCTTCGGCGGACTGTGCGTCCAGTTCGGCTTTTCGTTTTGCCTGCCGGGCAAGCTTGTCAATATCCACGACGCTGGATACCTTGAAGCCCGGTTTTTCCGGGTTCTTGTCCTTTTCGGGATCTATGTTTCCCTTGAACGCCATAATTGTGTCCGGAACCACCCTGGCCTTGCACTCCTGCCAGACCGAGGAAAAGAATACCAGATCTATCTCTCCCCGGTAATCCTGCAGGACACCGAAGGCCATTTCCTTTCCGTTACGATCCCTTATCTCCCGCAGGGACTTGAGAATTCCTACGATGGTGTAGGAACCTTTCGGACTGGCCTTGAGATTCGCCAGATTGAGGCTCGAAAAATACTTCCAGGCGTCCTTTTGCTCATCCATGGGGTGTCCCGAGGCATAGTAGCCCAGGAGGGCCATTTCCCGTTCAAGCCACTCCTCCCTGCTCTTTACCGGAGTATCCTTATAGATAAAGTCAGGATACTCCTTTTCCCCGGCCTCTCCAAAGAGGCTCTGTCCCGATTTCCTGTCCTCCTTGATGCTCTGCACATACTCCACAGCCCCTTCCAGATTGGCAAGGAGAATATCCCGGCTCTTTCCCATCCTGTCGAAGGCGCCTGTTTCGATGAGGAGTTCAATCACCTTCTTGCCCACGGTTTTTATATCCACCCGGTTGAGGAAGTCTATAAAGTCCCGGTAGGGTTCGGCCTTTCTGCATGTAATGATCTCCTCCGCGGGCCTGTCCCCTATGCCCTTGATAGCCTTGAGCCCGTAAACAATCCTGCCTTCCGAAACGGAGAAGAGCCTTTCGGAGCGGTTTACGTCCGGGGGATCGATGGTAAGGCCCATGCGCCGCGCCTCTTCGATGTATTCGGGGAGTTTTTCCTTGTCCGCCGCTCCTATTTCGTTGGAGAGGTTGGCCGCCATGAATTCCGCGGGGAAGTTGGCCTTGCAATACGCGGTACGATAGGAGAGCACCGAATAGGCCGCCGCATGGCTCTTGTTGAAACCGTATTCGGCAAAGGGGATCAGGAGTTCGAAGATCCTGTCCGCAACTTCTTCGCTGTAACCCTGTTCCCGCGCCCCGCCAATGAATTTTACCTTTTCGGCAACCATTACCTCCATCTTCTTCTTTCCCATGGCCCGGCGCAGAAGATCGGCCTGTCCCAGACTGTAGCCCGCGATGATCCGGGCCACCATCATCACCTGTTCCTGATAGGTGATAACCCCGTAGGTCTCCTTAAGCAGGGCCTCCAGGCTCGGGTGAGGGTATTCGATGGTCTGCCGGCCGTTTTTGGAATCGGCAAACTGATCGATGAACTTCATGGGCCCCGGCCGGTACAGACTTGTGATGGCGGTCAGATCCCCTATGGAAGTGGGCTTAATCTTCTTGAGGGTATTCTGCATACCCTCCCTGTCAAACTGGAAAACACCGGCGCTTTTCCCTTCGCCCAGCATCCTGAAGGTTTTTTTATCGTTTTCGTTGATGGCTGTGATGTCGAAACCGGCATATTCGCCGCCCCTGGCCCGGACGAGATCCACGGTATGCCTGATAAGGTCAAGGGTCTTGAGACCCAGAAAGTCCATCTTTACAAGGCCGCGATCTTCCAGAAAGCTCATCGTGTACTGGGTGGCGATTCCTCCGCCTTTTTTTTCGGTTTCCTTGTAGAGGGGGACATAGTCGGTAAGTTCCGTTTTTCCAATCACAATACCTGCGGCGTGGATGCTGGAATGCCGGTTAAGCCCCTCCAGCTTGCGGGCAAGGCTGAAGAGTTCCGTATAGCGGGGGTCGTTTTCAAGCTCCTGCAACTGCCGGGCCGCGGCCTGGATTTCCGGGTTTTTCGCTTCCTTGCCTTCCGGGTTGAATGCCTTCTTCAGGGTGATCTTGGGCTCTTTGGGGATCAGTTTTGCGATGCTTTCCGATTCACTTATGCTTATGTTGAGCACCCGGGCCACATCCTTGATCACCTGTTTGGCGCCCAGAGTTCCAAAGGTGATGATCTGCCCTACCCGTTCCTTGCCGTACTTTTCGGTCACATACCGGATCACCTCATCCCGGCGTTCATTGCAGAAATCCACGTCAAAGTCCGGCATGCTGGTCCGTTCCGGGTTAAGGAAACGTTCAAAGAGCAGATCGTATTTGAGGGGATCGATATCGGTGATCCGCAGCGAATAGGCCACGATGGAACCCGCTCCGGAACCCCGGCCCGGCCCCACGTCAATATCGCGTTCCTTGGCCCAGTTGATAAAATCCGCCACAATGAGGAAGTAACCGGTAAAACCCATCTTGATGATAACGCCGAGTTCATACTCCATCCGCTCGAGAATCTCCCTGCTGACAAGCGGATACCGTTTCGGGAGGCCTTCCATGCTCAGGTGTCTGAGATACTCATCGGCGTTTTCAAAACCCCGGGGAATCTCGAATTCGGGGAACATGGGCCCCGGTTTGGGAATGTCCGCATTACAGCGTTCCGCAATGCGGATCGTGTTGCTGATTGCCTCCGGGTAATCCGGGAAGAGAGACGCCATTTCATCCCCGGTCTTGAAGTAGAACTGGTCTCCCTGGTAACGCTTCCGCCTTTCGTCGGTTCTCAGCTTCCCTTCGCCAATGCAGAGCAGCACATCGTGGGCAACATTATCCTCCCTGTTGAGGTAGTGGATGTCGTTGGTGGCAACGAGCGGAATGCCGGTCTTCCGGGCGATTTCCACAATTCCTGAGTTTACCTGCTTTTGCAGGGGGATACCGTGATCCTGGAGTTCCAGATAGAAGTTGGCCCTCCCCTTTTCGTCAAGCCCGAAGATCTCCGCCAGACGCCGGGCCCGTTTTTCCGCTTCCTGAAGCCTTCCCTTGCCGATAAGCCGGGGAATCTCTCCCTTGAGGCAGGCGGAAAGGCAGATAAGCCCCCCATGGTACCGGAGGAGGAGTTCTTCGTCGATCCGGGGCCTGAAGTAGAAACCTTCGGTATATGCAAAGGAACAGAGCTTGATAAGGTTGAAATAGCCTTCCCGGTTTGCCGCCAGCAGGATCAGGTGGAAGTAATCGTCTTCGCCCTTTGGAGCCTTTTTTTTGTCTTTTCTGGAACCGGGGGCAACGTAGACTTCACAGCCGATGATGGGCCGCACCGGGTTTTCCCGGTCCTCGTGTTTTCCGTCCCCGGTGAGCCTTTCCTTACATGCCGCAAGAAATTCCATGGCCCCGAACATGTTGCCATGGTCGGTAAGGGCCAGATACTGCATTCCCAGCTCTTCAGCCCGATCCGCGAGGCTGTGTACAGAAACCGCCGCATCCTGGAGGGAAAAATCCGAATGGACATGGAGGTGAACAAATTCCGTCATTCCTCCATGATACTCCGATGAAGGGGACGGGGGCAAGATTCCATACGTCGTTGAGGTAAAAAATCTTTCATGCGCGTCTTCTTGACAAAAAACAAAAAACATAGTAGGGTAGTATCGTTCATTTCAACGGAAGAAGGCGAAAATCCTTCACTGTCACGCAACTGTAAATGGGAAGATCCGCCGCAAGACGGCCATTGGCGTAAAGCCGAGAAGGCCGGCGGAAAAGTGCCCGTAAGTCAGGAGACGTTGGTGGGCGTATTTTTGTTTTCGTGGCTCTCGATGAAGGGGCCGGGAGAAGACGTGTATTCTCGT
>JAIRNJ010000121.1 GCA_031258115.1 Treponema sp.
GGAGAAGCTGAAACCGGCCTTATTCCGGCAGTTTGGACGGCATGTGGGGAAGTTTACCGGGGAAGGGCTGGATTCTAATCCCCTTTTTTCGTATTATTAAGGAATGAAAATACTCATCCTGGGCGATGAACTCCTTCGTCAAAAGGCTGTGCCGGTAAAAAAAATCAATAAAAGTACGGAAGAGTTTGCCCGGAATCTTGTTGAAGCCCTGCATGAGGGGAAGGGTATAGGCCTTGCGGGGCCCCAGGTGGGGGTTTTGGAACGGATCTTTGCGGTTCATGTGGAGGGAGACGTGCCGCGGATCTTCATCAATCCTTCGATTCTGGAAACTTCCCAGGAACTTGTCAAATATGAAGAAGGCTGTCTCTCTATACCGGGAGTCTACGCCGATGTTGTGCGTCCCAAAACCGTAAAAGTCCAGGCATGGAACGAAAGAGGCCGGCCTTTCACCCTTGAAGCGGGCGGAATTCTTGCCAGGGTGATTCAGCATGAGTACGATCATCTTGAAGGGGGTCTCTTTATCGACCGGCTTTCGGAAGAGAAGCGGGAAAGGATTCTTGCCAAAATGGCCAGGGCGGAAAGCCGGGAAAAACGCAAACTCCGGAAAGTTTAGGAGCGGCGATGCGGATCATCTATGCAGGAAGTCCTGCCATCGCGGTTCCCGCACTGGAGCTTCTCTTTCCTCCCGGAGACGGGGTTCTGGAACTGGCCGGTGTTCTTACCAATCCGGACAGGCCCAGGGGCCGCAGCGGAAGGCCCGAACCCAGCGATGTGGGAGAAGCCGCGGAAAAGTTCAGCTCCGCCTTTCCGGCGCTGTCTCCGGTTCCCGTTTTCAAATTTGAAAAAACGGGAGCCGAAGCACGGGAGGCCGTTGCCGTCTTAAAGCCGGATATTCTTGTTTCCTTTGCCTATGGCCGCATATTCGGGCCCAAATTCTTAAGTCTCTTTCCCATGGGGGGGATCAATATACATCCGAGTCTCCTTCCCAAATACCGGGGGGCTTCGCCTATCCCCCAGGCGATCCTTAACCGGGACAGCGAAACGGGGATTTCCGTCCAGAAGCTTGCCCTCAGGATGGATTCGGGGGATATACTCCTCCGGACACGGATTCCTCTGGACGGAAGGGAGACCACGGAAAGTCTCTCCCGTATTGTTGCGGAGAAGGCCGCACTGCTGCTTCCGCCCCTTCTGCGCCGTATCGCAGCCGGAAAGCCGCAGTCCCTTCCCCAGGACGAAGGAGAGGCCTCGTACTGCAGTCTCATTGAAAAGGATTCAGGCAGGATCGATTGGAAACGTTCCGCCGTGGAAATAGATGCGATGATCCGCGCCTATACTCCCTGGCCTCTCTCCTGGACCATGGAAGGGGAGCGGAAGCTGATCATTCTGAAGGGTGTTCCGGACGATGCGGGGAATGTCCGGCCGGAAAACGCTTCCGCTGAGCCGGGGAAGGTTCTGGGCGTAGACAAGAAGCGGGGCATACTGATACAAACTGGAGAAGGAATACTCGTTGTCTCAGGTCTCCAGTACCAGGCCCGCAAGGCTCTGGATTTTCAGGCCTTTCTCAACGGCGAACGGCATTTTTTAAGTGCAAAACTTGAATAGACCTGTTCCGAAACTGACCGGGTTTTGGAACAGGCTCAGGGAACATAAGGGTAAGTATGGGTTTGTTCAAACTTGATCTTGATTCGATGGAAAACTATGTGGGGAACCATCTCAGGCTCTTCATCAGCATGGCTGTCGGCATTCTTGTCTTTGTTGGCATTGTAGCCCTTTCAATTTTCTTTGCTTCAGTCCGCGGCGCCGAGGAAACCATGGTTCCCGAACTGCGGGGCAAGGAACTTACCGCCGCCCTCATGGAACTTCAGGTGAAGGAACTTTACCCCAGGATTCAGCTCCGCTATTCCCAGTCCGCTCTGGACAGGGGGATAATTCTCGAACAGGAACCGGCCGCGGGCACCATTGTCAAGGCCGGCCGGCGTATCCGTCTCGTGGTAAGCCAGGGGATACTGATTAGCCGGGTGGAAAACTACATAGGCCGCAATATTGATGATGTCAGAATGGAGATTCAGACTCTCAATGCCGCATCGGGAAGCGTTACGCCTCTTCTCAGTCTGAAAGAACCTTTTATGTATGAATACTCTTCCGAACCTGCGGGATTGATTCTGCAGCAGTCTCCGCTGCCCGGCACGGATATTTCCAGCCCGGTGGTACTGGAATTCGCGGTAAGTCTGGGAACTGAAAATGCGACGGCCTATGTGCCCAGTCTGGTAAATATGAGCGTGGGCGAGGCTCTTGAAGCCGTGGGAAAAACAGGACTGGACTTTGTGTTCAGTGTCCGGCCGCAGGAGGAAGGAGAGGCCGCTCTTCTGGTCGTCCATCAGAGTCCTGCGGGGGATATGGAAGTTCCCAATAACAGCACGCTGGAGATAACGGTTGCTTCTCCTCTGGAGTCCCCGGATGATTATGTGTTCGGTCTTTTCCGGTATTCGATACCGAAAAATCCCTATCCGCTGCCGGTCAAACTTGAGGCCCTTTTCCCTTCCGGGGAACGCATCACGCTGGGAGAGATAAACTATTCAGGCGGAGATTTTACCCTGCCCTACGAACTTCCCCGCGGCACGGAACTTATTCTTTCCATGATAGGCCGTGAACTGTACCGGGAGCCTGCCGCCTTATACCAGTAGAGTTTCCGCAGTTTTCCGCGGGAAAACGAGCGCCGCCCTTCCGGGATGTCAAATGATACCGTCCCTCAGCCCGTGTCATCCGCCCTGTACACATGCAGCCTGAGACTTTTGATAAAGTTTTCCGCTTCCGGGGAAAGGGATGATTCGGCGGAAATGTTCTGTTTTTCCTGTATGCACAGAATACGTATCCAGGCTCCCAGAGATTTTATAAAGCGCCGTCCTGCAAACCTAAGCGCAAAAAACCGGGCAATGCCGGAACGGAAGAGGGGTTTTTCAAGCCAGGGTTTAACTTTTTTCCGGAACAGTTTTTCCAGTTTTTCTTCATCTGTTACAATTACTGTCGGATGCAGGTGCTGGCATGCCCCAAGCAGACTTTCTGCGGAAGAGCTTTCATCAAGAACGGTTACCATGGAACCGTGGAGTACCGGAGATACAAGGGAAAATTCGATTCCTTCAGCGGAAGACAGGGATACTGTCGAAAGGAAGCGGTCTCTCCTGTAGAGTTTTACGGGAATCGGGGATGCATTTTTTACAACAGGATCGGTGCTGCTTTTGGCGATGGATTCGGACGGGACAGGAAAGCTCACCCGTTTTTCTATCCCGTGGAAACTCACCG
Organism: Treponema sp.; assembly: GCA_031258115.1. Taxonomy (GTDB): domain Bacteria; phylum Spirochaetota; class Spirochaetia; order Treponematales; family Breznakiellaceae; genus JAIRNJ01. The sequence continues at coordinate 3,301 of JAIRNJ010000121.1, forward strand.
GCGCGTCTCCCTTTTCCTCCCAGCGGATTCTGTCAACAAAGATTCCGGGTATGTCCGGGGGAAGCGCCGGAATGGCCCTTTCGCCTGAAGCCGAAAGAAGGGCCGCGGAGATCCCTTCGCAGCGCAGGACATTCCGTTCTCTGCGCGCCGTTTCCGGGGATACTGTCAGCGGCCGGGCTCCGGCAATGCAGGCGCTGAAATAGTATACAGGCCAGAAGGCGGAATTATCCGCAATAAGCAGTATCTTTCCGCCTTTCTGTACGCCGAGGCTCGACAGCAGCGCTGCAAGCCGCCGGGCGCGGTTTGCCGTTTCTTCATAGTTCAGTTCCCCGTAGAGTCTCCCTTCACGGTAATATTCAAAGGCACGGTGTTTTTTGTATTTTTCCGCTCCTCTAAAACAAAGGGCGGCGATAGCTGCCGGAGAGAAACTTTCGCTCACCTGTGTTCGCCCGGCGGAATGTACCGGAGAGTTCATATTAATATTGACCAAATTCGTCACCGGCGGTTGCATGCGGGGATAGCGGAGCTCTGCATGGCCGGAGTGAAGCCTGTAAGCCGGCGGGCTTCGTTTTCCGCGCTTGAATTTGGAATTCCTGTCCCTCCTCCTGTAACACCCTCCTCCTGTAACGCTTGAAAAACCGGCGGTTTTTCTATAGGGTAAAGTGATGGCAATTTCTTTGAGGGTTTTTGCATGTGCGGTACTGCTGTTTTGCGGCCTGCTGCCTGTACGTGCGCAGAATGCAGGTTCCGGGCCGGAAAACTTCGTGGGGCTGGATCTTGCGGAGCTTTTTTCACGTTTTGGGGTTCCCAGAGAGGTGTATTCGGTGAGAGGGGCCCAGGAATGGCAGGATGATGTGGTTTTTGTCTATCCTGAGGGGGATTTTTATCTTTACCGTGACCGGGTCTGGCAGGTGGGCGTAAAAAATTTCCGGGAAATCCGTATAGGGGATTCCCGGCCCGCGGCGATTCTCTTTCTGGGAGAGAGAGTGCGGGAATTTTCCGACAGTGTCATCTGTTCTCTCAGGCAGAGCCCCTGGCCGCTGGATGTTCGCCTCAATTTTAATTCGGCCGGGGCGGTAAGCGCCATCTTTCTGTACCGGCCGGATCTATAATCTTAAAGGCTGTTCCAAAATCCTGAGGGGAGCACAATTTTGGAGCAAGCTCAATAAATGGAGTAAGCGTGGCGAAGATCTGTCTGTGCCTTACGGGGGAAACTCTGGCCCGGAATCTTGAGATTCTCGAAAAATACCGCAAGTATATTGATGTTGCGGAACTGCGTGTCGATCTTCTCGATCCGGATGAACGTTTCCTTATCCGGCGCTTTCCCGAAATGGCCGGGATTCCGGTTATTCTTACTATCCGGCGGGATGTGGACGGGGGAGCATTCAACAGCGGCGAAGGTTCCCGTGTTCACCTGTTTTCGCGGGGCCTTGCCTTTGCCGAAGCGGACAGACGGAAGAATTTTGCCTATGTGGATCTCGAAGAGGATCTCAATGTTCCCAGCCTCGAAGAGGCGGCCCGTACTTTTAGTACCAGGATTATCCGATCCTTTCACAATATCAGGGGTATGGAGAGCGATATTGCGGGAAAAATAAAATCTCTTGTCCGGGCGGGAGACGAGCTTCCAAAGGTGGCCCTTGCGCCGCAATCAATCGGGGATGTGCTTTCCATTTTTCAGGCCGCCAGGGAAACTGCGGGTCTGGATAAGATACTTCTTGGGATGGGGCCTTTCGGCCTGTGCACCCGCGTTCTGGCGGAAAAACTGGGCTCTTACATGACTTACACGTCTGCCATCGGGGAGTTGAACAGTCCTCTTGCCGCGCCGGGTCAACTCGATCCCGTCGAGATGGCCGAATTTTACCGTTTTCGCACTATCACTGATGCTACCAAAATATTTGCCGTTACGGGTTATCCTCTCAAGGTCAGTGACAGTCCTAAAATTTTCAACACTATTTTTGCGCTTGAAAATGCCAATGCGGTGTATCTTCCCATACCTTCGGACAATCTGGCTGTCTTTATGAGCCTTGCGGATATTATCGGGCTTTCCGGGGTTTCGGTTACCGTGCCCTACAAGGAAGAGATTCTCCATCACTGTGCGCATAAGGCCGCCGAGCTTGAGGGTATTGGCGCCTGCAATACCATTGTGCGTTTTCTGCACGGCTGGCTTGGCGTCAACACCGATACAAAAGGTTTTTCCGAATCCCTGCTGGCCTTTATCAGGGAGCGCAGCTTTAAGGGCAAAAAAATTACCGTTATAGGAGCCGGGGGAGCGGCCAGGGCGCTGCTCTGGGAGCTTCACCGGCAGAGGGCCAGGGTTCTTGTCCTTAACCGGAGTCCTTCCAGGGCCAGGGATCTTGCCGCCCTTTACCGTTTCAAGTGGGGAGGGCTGGATAGTCAGGGGAGCGAACTCATGGAAAAATATTCGGAGATCATTGTGCAGGCTACTTCCGCGGGCATGGAAGGTCACGAGCAGCGGGATCCCCTGGAACTCTACAAGTTCCGCGGAAACGAAGTTGTCATGGATCTTATCTACAAGCCTGAGATGACACAGTTTCTGTCAAGAGCCGCGGCCGCGGGCTGCCGGGTGATCAACGGCAGGAATATGCTGCTCCGTCAGGCGCAGTATCAGTACAGGGAATTTATGGGCAAGGAACTGCCGGATCAAATTCTTGACCGGGTAGTCTTTTAGCGGGAAGTCAAAATGGAAGCCAAAATGGCAGAGCAGGAAATGAAGAAAGCCGCGGGATACAGGGCGGCAGAAACACTGGTAAAAAGCGGGATGAAGCTGGGCCTCGGTACAGGTTCTACCGCCATCCATGCGATCCGCCGTGTGGGGGAACTTCTGGCGGAGGGAAGGCTCAGGGATATCCGCGTCTTTCCCACGAGTTTCCAGTCGGGCATTGAATGTGAAAAGCTGGGCATTCCCCAGTATTCCCTCAATTCTCCCCTGCTTTCCGGAAACCTGGATCTTACCATCGACGGCGCCGACGAGATTGATCCGCAGGGCCGCTGTATCAAGGGCGGAGGAGGGGCTCTGCTTCTGGAAAAGATTGCCGCCTATGCTTCCGTTTCCTATGCCCTCGTGGCCGACGGGCGTAAAAGCGTTCCGTCCCTCGGAAGCGCCTTTGCCGTCCCGGTGGAAACGGTGATCGAGGCAAGGCTGAGCGTAGCAAAGGAACTTGAAAAACTGGGCGCGGCAGTAACGCTGCGGGAGGCTGTCCGCAAGGCGGGGCCTGTTATCACGGAGCACGGGAACCTTCTGCTGGATATCCGTTTTCCTTCTCCGGTTGATCCTGAATTTATGGAAACCGCAATAAACCGTATCCCCGGAGTGGTGGAGAACGGATTTTTTGCGGCCTTCAGGGAGCGGAACATAAAAGTTACCGTTTTCGTGGCCCACGGAGACGGCGCCATGGAGATAAGGGAATAAGCGATGGTTGACAAGCATATCAATTTTTTTGAATTCCAGAAGGCCGCCGTTCAGCCGGGTTGTCCTCTCTGCAGAATCGTTGCCGACCGGGCCGCCCGCTACATTGATAATATGCTCTTTGAGCATGTGTCAAACCGGAGTTTCAGGAAGTCTTACCGGCAGGCGGGGGGTTTCTGCAGTTTTCATTCCGAAAACCTTGTTTCGTTCCGGGACGGTCTTGCGGTAGCGATACTGGGGAGGGATATTCTCGAAGAGAGGATCGCCCATTTCCGGACGAGGAAGCCCTGGAAACCGAAAGAGATATGCCCCGTATGCGCCGAACGCAAACGGATTGAAAATGAATATTTAACTTTTCTTTCAGGCTGCGGCGGAGGAAGTGATGAGGAGAGGGAACTGCAGAAACTCTACCGGGAGTCGGAAGGACTCTGCGCGCCCCATTACGGCATGCTTCTTGAAACATGCAAAAAAGTTCCCGCCTGGATTAGGGATTTTGAGGAAAATAAATTTAATGAACTCAAAAAACGGGTAGACAATTTTATTGAGTTATCCGCCTACGGCAGGCAGGAAGAGTTTCGCTCCCTTTCGCAAAGGGATCAACTGGTGTGGAAGGAACTGGCGCTTTCCCTGCGTGGTCAGGCCGGCAGGCCGGCGGAATCATGATCGATCATATACCCTGATATAACGGAGGAAAAAATGACGGAGAAGGTAAAGGAAATTATTGCACGGGTAAAGGTGCTGCGGGAAATAGAAGAGATACCGGCGGAAACTCTGGCGCGGGAACTCAGGTTTGATCCGGCCGAGTACAGGCGCTGGGAATCCGGAGAAAAGGATTTTCCCATCGGCGCACTGGTGGAAATTGCGGCGCGTTTCAGGGTGGATTTAAGCGAACTCATGGAGGGGGAAACCCCCAAGCTAAAGACTTTTTGTGTTTCACGATCCGGGAAAGCTCCCGAGGTAGACCGGCGCCCCATGTATACGTACTGGAATCTGGCCTACAATTTTCACCGCAAGAAGGCGGAGCCCTTCCTTGTGGAAGCGGATGCGGATACGGAAAGCAAACCCCTGAGCCTCAACACCCATCCGGGACAGGAATTTGACTATGTGCTGGAAGGCCGGCTTCTGATCTCTGTAGGCGGACATGAAACGGAGCTGGGCCCCGGAGATTCGATCTACTATGATTCCGGCGAACTCCACGGAATGAAGGCCCTGGGAGGCGGCAAGGCCCGTTTTATCGCAATGATCATGTGAGCTGTCCCGGTTCGGGAAACCCGCTCTTCAATCAATCCAACAAAAAGGAGAAAACAGTGGAATTGTTACAGAAATTTGTCTCCCGCCTGGACTTCGATTCCTACGAGGACTTTTATTCAGGCTACACGGTTAATATACCGGATAATTTTAATTTTGCCTGGGACGTGATGGATTATCTGGCGGAAACCAAAACTGATGAACGGGCTCTGGTCTGGTGTGACGAGAAAGGCGCCGAGGCGGAATTCACCTACGGGGAACTGAAGACCCTGAGCTGCCGGGCGGCCAATGCCCTTAAAAATGCAGGCATCGGAAAGGGAGACCCGATCATGCTCATCCTGAAGCGCCGCTGGGAATACTGGCCCATACTCCTTGCCCTTCACAAGATCGGCGCCATTGCAATTCCCGCTACACATCTTCTTACTACCAAGGATATTATATACCGTTGTAATGCCGCCGATATTGCCGGCATCATTTGTGTGGATGATGAACAGGTGATGCTCCGGGTGGAAGAAGCGGAACTCCGTCTCAAGCGGGACAGTGAAGCTTCCGATATTGTCGCACTGCGTTACAAGGCATTTGTCCGCCCGGTGCATGCCTTTGAAAATCAGGACGCAGAGGCCGGCCCTGCAAAACAGAAAAGCACTGTCCGGAATTCTTCCGCCGGCAGTTCGATTTCCTCCTGGATTGATTTTATAGGCGCCATGGATACCGCTTCTGCCGAACTGGAGAGACCTTTGGCGCTCAACACCAACGATGACATCATGCTGCTCTATTTTACTTCCGGTACTACCGGCATGCCAAAGATGGTACGCCATGACTTTGCCTATCCTCTGGGCCACATACTTACTGCGTGGTACTGGCAGCGGGTAGTTCCCGGCGGCCTCCATCTTACCGTTGCCGATACAGGCTGGGCCAAAGCGGCCTGGGGAAAGATATACGGACAGTGGATCTGCGGTTCCGCGGTTTTTGTCTACGATTACAACCGCTTTGTACCCGCAGAGATGCTGAAGGTTGTGTGCTCGCACAAGGTAACTACGTTCTGCGCTCCTCCGACCATATACCGGTTTTTTATCAAAGAAGATCTTTCCGGATACGATTTCTCTTCCCTCCGTAACTGCGCCGTGGCAGGGGAGCCTCTCAACCCGGAGATCTACGAACAGTTCAGGGCCGCCACGGGACTCAAGCTCCGGGAATGTTACGGCCAGACGGAACTTACCGTTACTGTCTGTACCTACCCCTGGCTTGAACCAAAACCCGGTTCCATGGGAAGACCTTCACCCGGCTATGACCTGGATCTGATCCGGGAAGACGGCGGCAGTTGCGACATGGGCGAAGTGGGGCAGATCGTAGTCCGTACCGGACGGAGGAAACCGCCGGGAATGTTCGGCGGCTACTACCGGGACGACAGCCTTACCGCCAGCGTCTGGCACGATGATATTTACTATACCGGCGACATGGCCTGGCGGGACGAGGACGGCTATCTCTGGTTTGTGGGCCGCTCGGATGATGTCATCAAGAGTTCCGGTTACCGCATCGGCCCCTTCGAGGTGGAGAGCGCCCTTCATGAACATCCGTCCGTGCTGGAATGCGCCATTACCGGCGTGCCGGATCCCGACCGGGGAACGGTAGTCAAGGCCACCATCGTTCTTGCCAGGGGCTGGGTTCCTTCGGAGGAACTCAAGGTGGAACTGCAGAACCATGTGAAGAAGGTAACCGCTCCCTACAAGTATCCCCGGATAATAGAATTTGCCAATGAACTGCCTAAAACAATTTCCGGGAAGATACGCCGGGTTGAGATTCGGGAAGAAGACGAAAAAAAATAGCTGGAGGATGAGCATGGGTCTTGCCGGACAATATGTCAGTGATCTTGCGGGAAACGATTACATCGATCCTGAACTCTACGACAGGTTCAATGTAAAACGGGGGCTCCGTAACGCCGACGGCACAGGTGTGCTGGTTGGCCTTACCAGGATCGGAGAAGTTCACGGTTACATGATTAGTGAAGGTGAAAAAGTCTCTGTTCCCGGCAGGCTTTACTACCGGGGTATTGATGTAGAGGATCTGGTGCGGGGCGCCGAACAGGAGAACCGTTTCGGCTTTGAAGAAACCGTATACCTCCTTCTCTTTGGGTATCTTCCCGACAAGGCCGAACTTGCCCGCTTCAATACGCTCATGGGAAACAAACGGGTGCTTCCCGCAAACTTTGCCGAAGACTCCATCATGAAGGCGCCCTCGCAGGATATCATGAACAAGCTTGCCCGTTCGGTTCTTACCCTTTACTCCTACGATGATGATCCGGAGAACCGGAGTCCGGAAAATGTGCTCCGTCAGTGTATTGAACTTATCGCCCGTTTTCCCACCATCGTGGCATATTCCTATATGGCAAAGAAGCATTACTATGATCACGAAAGCCTCATCATCCATCTGCCTGCCTCAAGCTGCCAGAGCGCAGAAACACTGCTGTCCCTCATCAGACCGGATCAGCACTACAGCCGGCTTGAGGCAGAACTCCTTGACCTGGCCCTCATCCTCCATGCCGAACACGGGGGCGGTAACAATTCTACTTTTGCCGTGCACCTTGTCTCTTCCGCGGACACGGATACCTATTCCGCCGTTTCCGCGGGAATCGGTTCCCTCAAGGGCTTCAAACACGGGGGCGCAAACATCAAGGTAATGGGAATGATGGACGATATCATGAAAAACATAAAACGCTGGGATGACGAAGAAGAAGTGCTGGCCTATCTTGTAAAGATTCTCCGGGGAGAAGCCTATGACAGGACGGGCCTGCTCTATGGACAGGGCCATGCGGTCTACACAAAAAGCGACCCCCGGGCCATACTGATCAAGGCCAAGGCGGATCTTCTGGCCGCGCAGAAGAATTTCAGTGATGAATTTAAACTCTACAAGCTCGTGGAAAAACTTACGCCCGCGGCTTTTACCGCCGTAAAAGGCTACAGTAAAGATATCTGCGCCAATGTGGATTTTTATTCAGGCTTTGTGTACAAGATGCTGGGCATACCGCAGGAACTCTATACTCCCCTCTTTGCCATAAGCCGGGTGGCGGGCTGGTGCGCCCACCGCCTGGAAGAGATCGTTTCGGGGGGCAGGATCATCCGGCCTGCCTACAAATGCGTCCAGCAGAGGATGGAATACCTGCCTCTCGAAAAGCGTTCCGCCGCGAAAGCAGAGAGCGAACGATAACGCGGCGCCGCTACTCTTCCTCTTCCTTTACCCGGAAGGCTTCGGAGGCTTTGATCACGTCTTCCGCAATGCGGCCGGAGATTGGCGCATAGTGGTCAAATTCCACGCTGAAGGAGCCTGTACCGCTGGTTATGGAACGAAGGTCTATCGAATAGCGTAACAGTTCCGACTGGGGCACCTGCGCCCGGATATCGGCGATGCCGCCTACGCTGTCCTGTCCGAGGATCTTTCCCCGCTTGCCGGAAAGGTCGCTCATCACGTCTCCCAGATACTTCTCCTCCACAAAAACCGTCAGGTTCATAACCGGTTCCAGAAGGGTGGGGTTGGCCTGTTTCATGGCCTCCCGGAAGGCGTTGCGCGCGGCCAGCTTGAAGGACAGTTCCGAAGAATCCACCGGATGGTACTTTCCGTCCACGATGGCTACTTCCACATCCACTACCGGATACTGGGCCATGGTACCGCGGGCCATGCCTTCGGCAATACCCTTTTCCACACCGGGAATATAGTTTTTGGGAACCGCGCCGCCGAAGATCTTGTTTTCAAATTTGTAGCCGCTGCCCCTGGGCAGAGGGCCAATATCCAGCACCACCTTTCCATATTGACCGTGACCGCCGGTCTGTTTCTTATGGGTGTATTCCGCGGAAGACTTCTTGTTGATCGTCTCCCGGTAAGCTACACGGGGAATATGCGTTTCAACTTCAATCTTCTGGTTCTGTTTGATCTTGTCCAGGATGATCCCTATCTGCAGCTCGCCCATACCGGAGATAACCGTTTCCCTTGTTTCCGTATTGAATTCGTAACGGAAAGTCTTGTCCTCTTCCGTTGCCCGGATCAGGGCTTCGCCGAGCTTGTCTTCGTCCTTCTTTGCCGTTGCATTCACCGCCACCGAGTGAACCGGTTCAGGCAGGCGGAGATGGAGGAACTGGAGGCTGCTGTCCCCGGCGCTGATCGTATCATTGGTTTTGAGGGTGGAGGACTTCGTGATGATCCCAATATCCCCCGCATATAATTCGTTTGTCTCTTCCAGTTTCTTCCCCTGGCAGATGTAAAGCTTGCCGGCCCGTTCCTTCTTGTTTTCCGTCACATTGAAAATTTCGGAATCCGCCGCAAGTTTGCCGGTAACTATCTTGACCCAGGAGAGTTTTCCGCTGAACTGATCAAAGGCGGTCTTGATCACCAGGGCGGAGAGGGGCTTTGCCGGATCGATGGGAACTTCGCTCTCTTTGCCTTCCGCGTCTGTGGCAGTGTCTTTGGCTGTACCCGGAGCGGGGCTTAGGTCGGCAAGGAACTCCAGGAAGGGGACGAGCCCGGAATTTTTCGGCGGCGCACCCGCAAAAGCAGGCACGAATTTATGATCCGCCAGGGCCTCAATAAGCCCCTTGTGCATCTCTTCCGGGGAAAGGGAACCCTGTTCCAGGTATTTATCGGTTAAACTGTCGTCCCCTTCCGCGGCCGCTTCGATGAGCCTCTCCCGTACCGCGGCGGCCTCTTCCCTGAATTCCGCGGGAATCTCCACTTCCTTTTCAAGAGCCGTTTCCCCCTGAACGAGATAGGCCTTTTCATTCAATACATCTATGACGCCCCTGTAGGAAGAACCCCTGCCCATGGGAATCGTTATCGGCACCGGATCGACCTTGAATTTTTCCTTTATATCGGCCAGCGCCCCGGCAAAATCAGCCTGATCGGCGTCCATCCTGGTTACAAAAACTCCGCGGGGTTTTTTGCGTGTCTCCAGGCTGCGCCAGAGCTTGATGGTCTCAATCTGCACACCCGAGCGGCCGTCCACGGTGAGGAGGACAAATTCACTTGCCCGGAACGTAAGTATTACATCTCCGGTAAAATCCGATGATCCGGGTGTATCAAAGATATTTATCTTCCGGTTCTTCCGCTCCACATGGCCCAGGGACGCATGGATGGAAATCTTCCGGTCAATTTCTTCGGGACTTGAATCGGAGACCGTTTTTCCCGAATCTACGGTCTCAGCTCTCGCGATGACCCCTCCGGCAAAGAGAAGGTGTTCAAAAAGCGTGGTTTTGCCGGTACCTCCATGGCCGGCAATGGATACATTCCTTAGGTTGTCAGAAGTATAAGACATTATGGACTCCTCATGAGGGGATAATATTGATAGTAATTACCATAGTGAAGTGCTATGGCAGGATTGTCAAGGAAATTGTCTTTAACGTATAGTAAAAGTATGGATGAACGCAGAAAAATCATTGGAGAGTACGAGGCAAAAAGGCGGGATAGTCTTCATACTCTGGATCTCCTCCTCGAAAATTTCGGCAGAAGCATCCTGGAAGGGCCGGCGGAGGCGGTGGAGCCCAGGGAAGAAGAATTCCGTCTCGAATACCGGCGTCTGCAGGAAGATTTGAAGGAAAACGCCGCCCGGATTAGCTCCATAGAGGAGGAAGCGGGCCGTATCAGGGCGCTCGATGAGGACATCCGCAGTCTTGAGGCGGAAGAGTGGAATCTGAAAGCCAAACAGGACGAAATGCTTTGCCGCGTGGGAAGGCTTGCCCGCGGCAGTCCCCGCATGGCGGAAAAGAATGGAGAAGCGCGGCTTCTGGAAGAAAAGATTGAAGCCTTCAAGACAAAAATTCAGGATGATGGGGGAAGCCGTTCCAATATCTTTGTCTGGATAGGCAGGAATGCGCAGGCCCTGTTGTTCCAGATGCGTATACGTAAGAATCAGGAACATCTGGACAGGCTCTTTATGGAAATGGGAGAGGCCTATGCCGCCCTTCCGGACGAGGCCGCGGATGGAGAAACGGCGGGCATTCTGGAGGAACTGAACGGATTGAAGGAACGCATCACCGTTCTGAATGAAGAGGCTGAAAGGCTCCGGGCTGAACGGCATAGTCTGCAGATCATTCTTGGCGAAAGCGGCGGCCCGGTAAAGCATATTGCTGACCTTGAAAAACATATTGAGGGCCGGAAACAGGAACTCAGGGAACTCTATAAGAACTGCGCCAGGTACTTTGCCGGAAAAAGCACGGCTGCCGGCCGGCCGTGCCGGCGGGAGCCTCTTGAAAAGATCCGGCTGCAGGAAGGGATAATCCGTGAACTGGACGGAAACATAGAAAGTCTTAGGGCCTCCATCGAAATTGACGAGAAGAAGGCGGAGATTGCCGGCCTTAAACGGGCCGTTGAAGACCGCAAGAACCGTATTGAGGAGTACAATAAGGCAATCGAAGACTTTGAAGGCAGAATCGAAACCGCGGAAAAGCGGATCGGCGAACTCATCCCGCTTGTAGAGAGGAAAAATACATAGGAGAAACATGGCAAAAAAAACAGAAAAAGCCGCGGCCGGAAAGGCCGCCCCGGCAAAGGCCGCTGCAAAAACCCCGCGGCCTGCAGCAAGCGCCCAGGCCGGAGTTTACGACGAGTCAAAAATCAAAACACTCTCCTCCCTGGAACACATCAGACTCCGCACGGGAATGTACATAGGCCGTCTGGGAGACGGCTCCAATCCCGACGACGGCATATATGTGCTGGTCAAGGAAGTGATAGACAACTCGGTGGACGAGTTCATCATGGGTAACGGCAAACTTATCGAACTGCAGATCAAGGACGGAAGCGCCAGAATCCGGGACTATGGCCGGGGCATACCCCTGGGCAAACTCGTGGAGGCGGTTTCCGTCATCAATACCGGGGCCAAGTACAACGACGATGTGTTCCAGTTTTCCGTGGGTCTCAACGGCGTGGGAACCAAGGCGGTAAACGCCCTTTCCAGCCATTTCCGTGTAGTAAGCGTCCGGAACGGGGAATTTGCCGAAGCGGTCTTTGAACGGGGGGACTTGAAGTCAAACCGTAAGGGAAAACTCTCCGTCGCCAGGGGCCCGGTACAGAAAGACGGCACCTATGTCGAGTTCACCCCGGATCGTGATATTTTTGGAGACTACGAATTTAACCTGGAATTTCTGGAGAAACGGATACGCAACTATGCCTACCTTAATTCAGGACTCTGCCTTGCCTTCAACGGTAAACAGTATGTTTCCAAACGGGGACTCTACGATCTCCTTACCGAAGAAACCGGGGAGGATCACCTCTACTCCCTGGGTTACTACAATGGCGAGCACCTGGAATTTGCCTTTACCCATACCAACAACTACGGGGAAGAGTACTTCTCCTTTGTAAACGGACAGTTTACCAGCGATGGCGGTTCCCACCTTTCCGCCTTCAAAGAAGGTTTCCTCAAGGGTATTCAGGACTTCTTCAAGAAGGACTACAAGAGCGAGGATATCCGGGAAGGCACCATTGCGGCGATCTCCATCAAACTGAAGAATCCCGTCTTTGAAAGCCAGACGAAAAACAAGCTGGGGAACAGCGACATCCGGGCCTGGATTGTTCAGGAGACAAGGGCCGCGGTGGAGGACTGGCTCCACAAGAATCAGGACGCGGGGAAGAAGCTTGAGCAGAAGATCGTCGCCAACGAGAGTCTCAGGACGGAACTCAACGCCGTCAAGAAGGAGGCACGGGAAGCCGCAAAAAAGATCGCCCTCAAGATCCCCAAACTCAAGGACTGCAAACACCACCTGGAAGACGGCAAGGAGGGGGAGAATTCCACGATCTTCCTCACCGAAGGGGACAGCGCCACAGGCTCCATGGTCTCAAGCCGGGATGTGATGAGCCAGGCGATATTCAGCCTCCGCGGCAAGGTGGAGAATGTGTACGGCAAGAAACGGGCCGCCATCTACAAGAACGAGGAACTCTACAACATGATGATGGCCCTGGGCATAGAGAACGATGTAGAAGGACTGCGCTATGCCAGAATCGTTATCGCCACCGACGCGGACTTTGACGGCTTCCATATCCGCAACCTCCTCTTGACATTCTTTCTGACATACTTTGAGGAACTGGTTACCACCGGACGCATCTATATTCTTGAGACCCCCATCTTCCGGGTGAGGACAAAGAAGGAAACCCGTTACTGCTACAGCGAAAAGGAACGGAACGAAGCCTCCGCCGCACTGGGCCAGGGAAGCGAAATAACCCGCTTTAAGGGCCTGGGGGAGATTAGCCCCAAGGAGTTTGGACAGTTCATCGGGGAAGACATGCGCCTCGTGCCGGTGTCGGTGAATACCCTCAAGGCGGTCCCCCAGGTGCTTGGCTTCTACATGGGCAAAAACACCCCCGAGCGGCGGGAGTACATCATGAAGAACCTGCTTGAGGATGCCGGATAATGAACTGCCGCCTTCCTTATCGTCCCTCATAACCGGACTATTTCGTCCGCGGAAAGGCCGGTAGCCTGGAGTATTTGATCAAGGGGTACGCCGATTTTCTTGAGATTCCGGACGATTTCTTCCCGGCCTTCCTCCCGGCCCTCTTCCCGGCCTTCTTCAAACCGAACCGCCAACGCATCGTCCCAGTTCCATTCCGTAAATAACATATTGAATACCTCCGAACTATGCTCTTCCAAAAACTCCTTTAATATCCCCCGGCTTATACAATATTTTACCGCTGCCTTTACCCCCTCCTCCCGGCTCCCCAACTCCTTCTCGTATTCCCGCGCCTTCCCGATGAACTCGCTGTAGCCGCTGAGCTTCTCACACCGTTGCACCAACTCCTCGTTATGCCCCCGGTTGATGTTGATGATCCGTACCACCAGTTCCAAATCGGGGGGCCCCTTCAATCCCAGGCCCTCGAGGTCCGCAAAGGCGTTCGACAGTTTCAGCCGGGTCTCGTCGGGGTATTCCGCCGCCCCGTTGTACAACACAAAACACTCCGGCCGGGGTATAGTCACCAGCCGGCTCTTGTACACATCCTTATTGTCGATTATCTTTTCGTAGAGCCGGGCAAGGTATAGAAGACAGCGCAGGGGCATGTTGGGATTCACCGTGGATTGATGCTCCAGGATGATCACCAGCTTGCCGCCCGCTGCGAAGGAAATATCGTTGATCCGTTCCATAAAGAGCACGCCTTCCAGGGTGTTGATGGTGATCGGCAGGTCCGGGGGAAGGGTAACGCCCTCCAGGGCGCCGTAGAGTTCCCGCAGGGTTTCGGGGTCGTTAAAGAGGAGGGAAAACACGCTGTCCTTGTAGCTGCGGTTAGCGCTCATATAAGCCTCCGGACTTAATAATATGGCCTTTTACCGGATTTTTCAACCGGATCCCCCGGCTGCAGTTTCCCACTATATATGCTGCGCCCCGCGAAATACCCCTTGCTTTCCTATAAAACCCTGTGGTATGCTGGTAAAGGCTGTTCAGGAAGCCGGTTACTTCCCGGCCAGCCCTCGCATTTGCTCTCGTTTCGTTGAAACGGTGCGTAAATGTTGCATTAAGGAAGTTGTCCGAACAAGTTTTTCAAACTTTTCGGACAGCCCCAAGGAGGGTTATTATGAAGGTAAAATATGTATCAAACCCCCCCCCCCCCCCCCAGATATAGTGTAACTTTACTCCG
>JAIRNJ010000123.1 GCA_031258115.1 Treponema sp.
GGCGAGATCCAGCTCCCAGACCCTGCGGTAATCGCAGAGAAAAGGGACCCGGGGCGCCGCCCGCTTGATCTGGGGGGAAAGGCTTGCACAGGCCAGGGTAAGGCCGCCGCCCTGGGAGATACCAAAGGCGCCGAGGCGCTTTGCGTCCACTTCGTCCAGGCCGGATACGATCTTCACAAGCTGGGCGGTGTCGAGGAAAATGTTCCTGAACAGCAGCTTGTCCGGGCCGCCGTCAAGGCCCCGGATAATGTGGCCGTGCAGGGTATTGCCGCTTACCCCGCCCCTGTCTTCGCTCAGGCCCCCCTGGCCCCGGCAGTCCATAGCCGCAACCGCCATTCCCGCCGCGGCGTAGGGCAGGAGGAATGACCAGTCGCCCGAATTGCCGCCGTAACCGTGGAAAACAAAAACCGCCGGTATTTTCCCCTCGATTTGTTTTGGTTTGATGAATGTCGCGTAAATCCTGGCGCCGCCCACACCGGTAAAGTAAAGGCCAAAACAATCCGCAAAGGGCGTGTTGAATTCAGCCGGCCTGAACTCCGCCGCCGGATCGACCGTACTCAGTTCATGTAGGGCCCGCTCCCAGTAGTCATCGTGATCCGCGGGCCGGGGATTCCTGCCCTGCCATTCGAACAATTCAGGGACCGGTAAATCTATCAGCATTATTCTGCTCCTTCTGAATAAGGCTTCATCAACAAGCTAGCGCGGAAGCTTCTTCCACTCCACTTCCTGCACATCCTTGAGAATTATTTCCTCCAGAAATTCCCCGTCCATTTTGGCCTTTGCGGCAAATTTGAAACCCCTAAGTACCGTTCCATTCTCGCAGAGTATGAATTCCCACTCCATTGGAGGGGCTGCCTCGGCCATTTTCCGGGCCGCCTCTATCGGCAGAGGGTGATAGTAGCGCAGTGAATTGGGGGAATTCTGGATCACATGCAGGGTATTATCGTTTATCGAATAGCTTAGTACCATCTGTGCGCCGGAAGAAAAGATGGCTATGCCCCGGCCGCTTCTCTGGAAGCGGATCATCTCTATTCCCTGTTCTCCCTGCCAGGTTCCAAGAAGGCTGTTTGTGTCTATCTTTTCCGGATCGGAGTTTTTCGCCTTGGAGGCCGCGGCCAGGGAAATGTCGCCGCTTGAGGAAAAAGCGTTTGCAAGGAAGGAGCGGGCCTTGAGCACCATTTCTCCGGCGGATTTATACACCGAAGTAAAGGAATTCTTTTCTCCGGTGGAAAGCTTGTCGATCTGAAGCATGAATATACGGCTTTCCCGTTCCAGATAGATACTGCCCGAAATTACAAAATCTATAAACGGCGTTTTGCTTTTATTTTCGTCGTT
Organism: Treponema sp.; assembly: GCA_031258115.1. Classification (GTDB taxonomy): domain Bacteria; phylum Spirochaetota; class Spirochaetia; order Treponematales; family Breznakiellaceae; genus JAIRNJ01. Next base: position 1,336 of record JAIRNJ010000123.1, read on the forward strand.
CAAATCGGCCGGGGAGGAAACCAGTTCGCCAAAATCCTGAAGGTAGGAGAGGATAAGGGACTCGATAAGCTTTTTTTCGTTTGAACTGATGCCTTCGGCCATCAAAGTGTCAAAACGGATACCCGGCCTGTCACTTTGAGCCCCCGCAAACAGGGGGATGAAAAAAACTGCAAAACCTGTAAGGATTCGCCGCCTCATATAACTATTATAACCGCTTTCCCTTATATTTGTAAGCCTTAGCTCAGATGTTTTTCATTATTATTGTAAACCATGGCGAAATTCTCTGGCAATGTCCCGTTTGACATCCCGTTCCCGTATGCCGGCCCGTTTGTCAAAGAGTTTTTTCCCTTTACAGAGTCCCAATTCTACCTTGACCCGGTTTTTTTTGAAGAAAAAGGACAGGGGAATAAGCGTGTATCCCTTCTCTTCCACCCGCCGTCTGATCCGTTTAATCTCTTCCCGGTGGAGGAGGAGCCGCTTTTTCCGGTCGGGATCGTGGTTAAATATTGATGAAAAAGGATTTTCCGCAACTCTCAGGGAACGGAGCCAAATTTCCCCTTCAATAACTTCCGCCCATGCATCCGGAAACGAGATCTTTCCCTCCCGGAAAGACTTTACCTCTGTCCCGAAAAGCTCTATGCCGCACTCATAGGTATCGTCTACCGCATAATCATGCCGGGCCCTGCGGTTTACCGCAATGATCTTGACGCCTTCACTCATGCCTATTCCGTATCCTTGCGGGCAATGACAGGCCGGAAGCCTGTCAGGGGAGAGCAGCTTTCCGGAGGAAGGGAAGCGTATCCGCCCTTGCCGTTTCTCAGGCTCCGTTCCGGAGAGCCTACCGCTTCAATGGCCCCGGCCGGGGCGGAAAGACGGGAAAGCGGCGCATAAGGGTCTGCGCACCATTCCCAGATTTCAAAGTCCCCTCCGGCAGCTTCATATTCGGCTTTTCCGGGAAGACGAATCTCCCAGCCTGAAGGCAGTCTGTCTCCCGCTTCAATGCTTAACCAGCGGCAGAATGCTTCCGCCGCATACCAGGAGACGGCAGTCTGCCAGGGGAAGGAAAAACCCTCTTCACGGAAGAGGTACTCATCGCTTACCAGGCCTTCGATAAGCATGGCATCCCGTCCCTCTTCGCCCCAGCGGGGATTGGCGGCGGTAAAGGCTTCCCAGGACTCTGTCCCGGCAGGCGTATCCGCAATGCTGAAGTCTTTACCGGGAACAGGGTAAAAATTGATGCCCTCAAGC
>JAIRNJ010000156.1 GCA_031258115.1 Treponema sp.
TTTACCAACAAATAGCTTTTCAGAATGCTTATTATAAGGTAAAATTATGGTCAATGGACGGCGGGATAAAACTGATACTGGGTTCTCACAAACATGTGGCGTGGGGATCCCCGGAAGAGGATTTTCAGGATCTCTACGAAAAAGAACTCAAACCGATGCTGACTGCCCTCTACAAATTTCCCCGGATCAACATGACGCTCCACTATTCCGGGGTTCTGCTCCAGTGGGTCACGAGAAACCGTCCTGAATTTTCCATGCTGATTAAGGATCTGCTCCGCCGCAAGCAGGTAGAGCTTCTTGGCGGCGGCTTCTATGAACCCCTGCTGCCCCTGCTGCCCCTTACCGACAAGATCGGCCAGATTGAGATGCTTACGGCAAGTCTCCGCAGGCAGTTTGGAAAGAGACCTCTCGGCTGCTGGCTTCCCGCATTTGCCTGGGAGCAGAATCTGGTAGGCCCCTTAAATAATTCGGGGATGCTCTATACCTTCCTTGACGAGTCCCAGTTTGCCGCGGCAAGGGGTGAGGCGGGCCCGGGGAAAGCCGGTTATGTTCCCTGTTTTACAGAGGATCAGGGGAAGCTTATTATCGTTTTTCCCGTGGCAAGCCGTTTTCATGTTTCCTATGGTACCGGCCTTATCCCTTCGGTACTGAAGAAGATGCAGGATACCCTGAACGGCGGCGGAAATGATGCGGTAGTGAGCCTCTTTCCCGCCATGGTACCGGGAGACGGTGAATCCCCTGAGTTTTTCTATCACCGGATCTTTGAAGAATTCTCCCGGGCCGGGGATAATATTGAATATACAAGTCCGGGGAAGCAGCTAAAAACTGCCGCGTGCTACGAAAAACTCTACTTCCCCAGTTCCATCGCTTCGGAAAAGGGTGAAAATGCCTATCTCCCCCGGCAGGCTCTTCTCGATTATCCTGAAACCAACTCTATCTATACCAGGATGATGTTTACCCATGTATTGATCAGCCAGCTTCGCGGGGACAAGTCCCGTAAGCGTACCGCGCGGGAAGAATTCTGGAAGGCCCAGGGCTGCGATGTATTCTACAACGGGAAAGACGGCGGCGGAATTTCCCGCAAAACTGTACGGCAGGCGGCCTACAGGGCCCTCCTCGAGGCGGAAAAGATCACTCGCGAAAAGGGCACTTTTGTCCCCTCTCTTTCCATTTTCGATTTGGACATGGACGGCCGCGGAGAGTGCCTCTTCCAGGGGGAGAAGATCAACTGCTATATCCGCAGCAGGGGAGCCGCTATCTTTGAACTTGATTACCTCCCCAGGCCCTGGAACTATCTGGATACCTTTGACGCGCAGGAAACGGGGGAAAAAGTTCTCTTTAAGGGCGCCGCCTTCAGGGATTTTATTGTCCCGAATGGGACTTCTCTTGAAAGCCTTGAAACAGGCCGGGTTCCCGGCGGAAGGGCCTTTGGAGACGAACTCTTTGAAATTGCCGAAATCGACCGTTCCCATGACCGAATCCGTTTTGTCAGGGACAGGGAGGAAGGGCTTCCCTTCGGCGGACTCAAAATTGAAAAGACCTTTCAGCTTAAAAAAGATACCATGCGGCTTCTCTATTCCATCAGGAACGAAGGGGAAAGAAAGGCCGAATTTCACTTTGTCCCGCGGCTGGATCTTTCCCTGGAAGGGGAGGGGAGCGCATCGGGCCTTGCCCAGAACAGCAGCACGGATACCGTAGAGTTCAGGGAACAAAAAAACGAATCGAACCTTATTATACGGGCCGGCAAGGTTTTCAATCTGAACTACAAGGCCGTTCATTCTCCGGGAAAGGCCGGGGAATACCAGTACCATGCACTCTTTCCCCGTTTTCCTGTTTCTCTGGAAGCGGGGACGGTTTGGGAACTTGAATTTACCCTTAAAATATCCAATAGTGGGAAATAATGAAACGCAGATTAATAACTTCCGCTCTTCCCTACGTGAACAACGTGCCTCATCTGGGGAATCTTATTCAGGTGCTCTCCGCCGACTGTTTTGCCCGGTTCTGCCGTCTCCGTTCCTACGAAACGCTCTATGTTTGCGGTACCGATGAATACGGAACCGCCACGGAAACCAGGGCCGCCGAAGAGGGGATAAGCCCCCGCGAACTCTGTGACCGTTATCATGCCATTCATGCGGATATTTACCGCTGGTTCAATATCGCCTTTGATAAATTCGGCCGTACCTCAACTCCCATTCAGAGTGAAGTGACCCAGGGAATCTTCAGGAAACTGGATGAGGCAGGTTACATACTGGAACGCCGGCTTGAGCAGCTCCACTGCGGGCACTGCGGCCGTTTTCTTGCAGACCGTTTTATCCGGGGTGTCTGCCCCCACTGCGGCTCTTCCGAAGCCAGGGGGGATCAGTGCGAGTCCTGCGGTAAGCTTCTCGATCCTACGGAACTTAAGGAACCCAAATGTTCGGTGTGCGGTTCTACTCCGGCGCTTAAGTCAACCAAACATCTCTACATCGATCTGCCCAAGATCCGGCCCCTGCTGGAAGAGTGGATCAGGGAGGCTTCGGTAAAAGGCTTCTGGGCCAACAACGCTGTCCGCATGACGGAGGCATGGATCAGGGACGGCCTCAAGGAAAGGGCAATTACCCGGGATCTCAGGTGGGGCATTCCCGTGCCCAAGGCGGGTTTTGAAGACAAGGTATTCTATGTGTGGTTTGACGCTCCCATCGGTTACATTTCCATAACGGGAAACCTGGGGGACGAGATCACGGCCGCTCTTAAAAATTCAAGCGAACATACAACGAAGCTTTATGCGGACTGGCGCGGCTTTGTCGATTACTGGTGGAAGAGCCCGGACGATACCGAACTGTATCAGTTCATCGGTAAGGATAACATCCCCTTTCACACGGTGATCTTCCCTTCAAGCCTCCTGGGTTCTTCTTCCAATCCCAAAAAACCCGATTGGACCATGCTCCACCACATGAGCAGTACCGAGTACCTCAACTACGAGGGAGGCAAGTTCTCCAAGTCGCGGGGCATCGGTGTCTTTGGTACCGATGTGATGGAGACAGGGATTCCCGCGGATGTGTGGCGTTTCTACATCTTCTATAACCGGCCGGAAAAGGCCGATGCTCTCTTTACCTGGAAGGATTTTCAGGAGAAGGTCAACGGGGAACTCATCGGTAACCTGGGGAACCTCGTGAACCGTACCCTGTCCTTTGTCATCCGCTACTACGGCGGCCTTATCCCCGCGGAAGGCAGGAGGGATCCTGCCGGCAGTGAACATTCAATCGAACAGGAAACGAAGTCTTCCGCTTTTTGGGAGAGAATCCGTAAATACGAGGAGGACATTGCCGCCCTGCTGGAAAAGGCCGAGCTGCGGGACGCCTTCAGGATGATTTTTGAACTTTCAAGTTTTGCCAATAAAAGCTTTCAGGATGGAGAACCCTGGCGGAGGCGCAAGGGCGAGGCAGGAGATCCGGAAGGGCCCGAAGCCGCCGCGGCGCTGATTCGCTCCCTCTGTCATGCGGTGAGGGATATTGCCGTGATGATAGAGCCCTACATGCCCTCTACTGCGGAAAGGATAGCCGGTTTCTTCGGACTCTCCTTTGGCAAGGATCTTGACATCGGCAAGAATTCTGAAGACCTCTCCTGGAAGGATCTGGGCGCGGAAAGCGGCCTTAAAGAGGTAGTTAAGTGCGAAGTTCTCTTTTCCAAGCTTGAGGAAGAGAACATAGAAGCCCTGCGGCTCCGGTATTCGGGGAGCCAGCAGGAAAGAGAGGCCGAACCGAAAGAAGCTGAGGCGCCGAAGCCGGATGCGGCAGAGGCCGGCCTTAAAAATTCAATCGAACAGAAGGTGAAGCCTCCTGATTCGCAAGCGGGTCCATACCCCGCCCCCCTGGGGCGATTTGAACCCGGCAAGGATTTGTTTGTTGGGGGTATGGATCCGCATAATATCCATACCTTGCAGAACGACGATACCCCGCCGCTCTGCGGCGGGGAGAGTCATTTTTCCAGTACCCTGGATCTCCGGGTCGCAAAGATCGTCAGGATTGAAAGGCACCCCAAGGCGGATAAACTCTACATTGAGACACTGGAAATTGGAAATGCCGATGGAAGCTTCGAAGAAAGGATCATTGTTTCCGGCCTTGTGCCTTTCTATAAGGAAGAAGAACTCCTCGGTAAGCATATCATCGTGGCCTACAACCTCAAGGCGGCAAAACTGCGGGGCGTGGAAAGCAGGGGTATGCTTCTGGCGGCCTCCGACATGAACGGCGCGCCCGGTGAAGACGGAAAGCCCGCGGAAAGATGCGAAGTCCTGGATGCATCGGGGATCCCAACCGGAACAAGAGTTGTACCGGAAGGCATGGAGAGCGGTAATCCGCCTGATGAAATTGACATTGATACCTTCTTCTCCGTGCCCATGCTGGTAAAAGACAACACCGTTACTGTGGGCGGTAAGGCTCTCTGTCTTAACGGAAAGCCTGTAAGGACGGCGATCATCGGCGAAGGTGAAGTGCATTAACCGTGAAATAAAGCTTGCCGGCATAGAAAGCGCCGATCTTTCGGTCTGCAACAGTGCGGCAACGTTTCTGCAGTCCGCCTTCTGGGGGAGTTTTAAGGCCCGCTTCGGCTGGAGAGCCGGGGCCTTCAAGCCGCACTGGGAAAACCGGGAAGCCGAACCCATGCTTCTCATCAGCCGCAGAATCTGCAGGGGCCTTTCCTTTGCCTATGTACCCTGGTATGGCCGCGCTCTCTCTTCCGGCCCCCTTGCGGAACTTGCCGCGGCCCTGCGCAAGCGGCTGCCCCGTGACACTGCCTTTATCCGTTTTGATCCTCCCTGGTATACCGAAGCTGATGAAGAGCCTCCTCCGCCGGAGAAGCCTTTTCTCCGCGCCGCAACGGATGTACAGTGCCCCCATACGGTACTTATTGATTTAACACAATCCATCGATGAAATCCGTGCGGGAATGAAGCCGAAATGGCGCTACAATGCAGGTCTTGCCCTTAAAAGGGGAGTGATTATACGGCAGTCAAGCGGTGTACCGGAACAGGATCTTAAAAGTTTTTATGCCCTCCTTGAAGAAACCGCCCGGCGGGACGGAATCGCCATACACAGCCCGGATTATTACCGGGGCCTTTTTGTCCATGCCGCGGAATGGCCCGGCGGTGGGCAGGAACTGAGACTCTATACGGCAAGCCACGAAGGAGAAGACATCTCTGCCATCGTAGTGTTGCTGCGGGGCAGCGAGGCGGTCTACCTCTACGGCGCTTCCGGAGGCCGCAAGCGGAACCTTATGGCTCCCTATGCCTTGCAGATGAAGGCCATGGAAGACGCAAAGGAGGCAGGCTGCCTGAGCTACGATCTCTTCGGCATAGCCCCCAGCGCAGACCCGTCCCATCCCATGGCAGGCCTCTATTTCTTCAAAACCGGATTCGGGGGAAAAATCATCCACCGTTCGGGAAGCTGGGATTATGTGTACCGTCCCCTGGCATACAGACTCTTTCGCGGCGCGGAATCACTGCGGAAATACCTGAAGGATTTCAGGAAGAAACTACGCAAGCCTTAAGGGAGCAATTCCGGCGATTTTACTTGCGGCTAATCGGCATTGCCCTGTTATTTCTTTCTGGGAATAAAGCCGGTTTGATATCCCACTGTGGCATTTATAAAAAAGGCATTATAGCGACCATGGGAAAAAATCGGGCTTACTTCAGCAAACAGCACACCATAGTCCGGTTTTCCAGTATTCCAACCCGCTCTTACGCCTCCAAGAATAGCAATATTAGCATAATTGATGGGGGTATTCCGGCGCCAAAAAAAACATCGAGTTCAAACCTGGAATGACGTATGGTCAATGTTGGCAGCATTGAAACCTGAATTTTTCAAAAAATTAGCACTACAAGCAGAATACGCACAATAACCCTCATTACTCCCCTTAAACCGGCAAAACTACCGGGTTTTTATCAGAAATTCCTTAATTCCTCTTGTCTTTTCTTCTTGTTGTAGTTATAATATATTATAACTACACGGAGGCCTTATGTCCTTTATTGTCCGCCAGAAAGTTGGCAGCCATGTCTATCTCTATGA
>JAIRNJ010000194.1 GCA_031258115.1 Treponema sp.
GAGAACGTCGTTCGCGCCGGGTATGACCACCGCCTGCAGACTGATGTCACGGTCTTTCCAGCGGATTTCCACCGGCTCTGTCAGGCCGTATTGAGTGGCAATACCGCCGGCCAGGCTGGAATCTATCGTTTTCACGATGGCAAGTCCCAGCTTTTGCCGGATCTCCTCGTTGATAACCAGCGTCCACGCCCCGGTGTCAGGCATGGCCTCCAGCGTAAGGGCGCGGATTTTCGTATCCGGAATAAATCCGTCCCGGGCGTTACCGATATCCCGGACGTTGGTCAAAGTAATTTCTTCCGTAAAGGTTCCCATATATGCTCCTGTTCCCACTATAGGGCAAACAATCCCGGTGGACAAGGCCCTTTCCGGGTCAGGGCACCGGCGTGTCCCTGCCGGCATGGGCGGCGACAAAGGGAGGGAAAACCACAGCAATACCTTTTTTTAATCCGAAAAAATCCACTATAATACTCTCATGGAAGATAAAGCTCTCTCCCAGGTGGATCTGATCCGGGAGGCATTTCACTATCAAAGCCGCTTTGAAGGCTCCACCATAGTGTTCAAAATCGAATTCCCTGTCACAGAAGATCCGCTTTTCCCCTATCTCATGAAGGATCTCGCCCTGCTGTCCAAGACGGGCTTCAAGATTGTGATCGTCCCCGGCGCAAAGGAATGGATAGATTCGGTATTGGCGGAATACGGTATAGTTTCCTCATATACGGAAATCCCCGGCGAAGGGAAGGGGCCTGCCTCCGAAGCCCTAAGAATCACAACCGCGGAGGCGATTCCCTTTGTGGAAATGGCGGCCTTCCATGTGGCTACCCGTTTCATGACCTTTCTCTCCGCCAGCCGGGTGGATGCGGCTATCGGGAACTTTATCAGGGCGAGGGGCCTGGGGGTCGTCAACGGCCTTGATATGGAACATACAGGCACGGTCGACAAGATTCTTACCGGTTCCATTGAACGGCTGCTCCGGGAAGGAATGGCGCCGATTCTGCCCTGTATCGGGTACAGTCCCGCGGGGAAACCCTACAATGTACCCAGCGACAGTATCGCCCTTGCGGCCTCTTCCGCCCTGGGCGCGGTTAAGCTTTTCATCGTAAGTCTTTCGGGCGGCCTCTCCGCAGAAAAACTGCGTATTCCTTCGGGCATTGAGGTGGGAGAGAAGGGCAGAATCATACAGCTCCGTCCTGCCGAGGCCGGGGCGGTGCTTGAGGCGAACAGTAAAACTGCGGAGAGCGGAAACCGGGATGAATCTTCCGCAGAACAACTGCGGGAGCTGCATCTTGCATTGCAGGCTTCCCGGGCGGGAGTGGAACGGGTTCATATCATCAGCGGCAGAGAGGAAGGCTCTGTACTCAGGGAACTCTTCTCCAATCTGGGCTCCGGAACCATGATCTATGCGGACGAATATGAATCCATAAGGCCCCTGCATAACAGGGATATTCCCGATGTACTCCGCCTCATGGAGCCCCTGATGCAGAAAGACATCCTTGTCCGGCGCAGCGCGGAACAGATTCAGGAAAAAAAGGAAGACTATGTGGTCTTCGAGATCGACAGTTCCGTTCATGCCTGCGGGGCTCTTCACGATTGGGGTGAAGGCCAGGCGGAGATCGCCGCCATTGCCACAGATCCCCTCTACACCGATATGGGCCTGGGGAGGCGCATCATAGGCTACCTCAGGGAAAGAGCGGAGAAACTGGGATTCAGGCGTGTCTTTGTCCTGACTACCTCCAGCCATGACTGGTTTGAATTTCTGGGTTTCCGGGAAACGACTGTAGAAACTCTGCCGGAACGTAAACGCAAGGTTTATAATCAAAACCGCAGAAGCAAAGTCTTTGCGCTTAATCTGTAATGTCCAGAACGGAAACCTATACAGCCCTGGTTCTCAAGACTCAAAATTCCGGAGAGTCAAACCGGGAAGCATGGTTTCTCACCGAAGAAGCGGGGCTTCTCAGGGCCACGGTCTTCGGCGGCCCAAAGAGTAAACTGCGTTCCCATGTTTCCCCCCACAATTCGGGGAAGCTCTGGATCTACCGTGACCCGGTACGCAATTCCCGCAAGGTAAGTGACTTCGATGTCCAGTCCTGGCGGCCGGGAATACGGGAACTCTGGGAACGGATCATGGCCGCAAGCGCCATTGCCGAAACGATTCTCTCTTCCCAGGGCGGAGGCGGAAACTGGGCGGAGGCCTTTCCTTCGGTATGTCAATCTCTGGATGCCCTGGACGGTTCGGGAGAAGAACTTTCCGGCAGGATCTTCATCCATTTTCTCTGGAACTGGCTGGACATTCTGGGACTTCGTCCGGATCTGGAACACTGCGTTTCCTGCGCTTGTGAGCCGGACGGAGATGGGGTATTGTGGTATGACAGCATTGAAGGAGGCGTTCTTTGCGCGGACTGCGCAAGAGGCCGGGAGGGGGGAAGCTTACTAAGGCTCGGCCCCGGTGCGGGAAAGTGGCTGAGGGCCGTTGCCGGGATAGTTCCATCGGAACTGAAGCGCTACTCCCTGGATACGGTATCCAGGACTGAGGCCAAACATCTCGTTACGTCTCTTATGTCCCATGCCCTGGGCAGGGGATTTTCAAGCTGGGAGAATGTAAGCTGAGCCTGTTCCAAAACTGAAGTTTTTGAATAAACTCATTATATGAAAAGGAAATAGTACCAGATGAAGTGGGATAAGAGAGAGATTGCAGCGGAACAGGTAAAGAACATTGCCGCCAAATACGGCTGCGATACCCTTACCGCATCCATTCTGCTCCGCCGGGGAATTACCGAAGCGCAGGATATCTGTTTTTTTCTGGAATCCGATACCCGTCATTTAAGGAATCCCTTTGAACTTCCCGGCATGGAAGATGCGGTAGACCGTATTCTTGCCGCCAAAGAGGAAAAAGAAAAGGTTTTAATCTTCGGTGACCGGGATGTGGACGGCATTACCAGTACCACCCTTCTTGCGGACTATCTTTCGGAATTGGGGCTTGATTTGAGCTGGCGGCTCCCGGTGGGAGACGATCCCTACGGCCTTTCCATAAACGCGGTGGAGGAATTTGCCGCGGCTTACGGGACGCTCATCATCACTGTGGATTGCGGCATTTCAAACATAGAGGAGATCCGCAGGGCCAATGAACTGGGCGTGGACGTAATCGTTACGGATCATCACAACCCCCCTGAGGAACTTCCCGAAGCCCTGAGCATAATCAATCCCAAGCTTGCCTCTTCGAACTATCCTTTCCGGGATCTTTCAGGCTGCAGCGTGGCATATAAGCTCGTTTCCGCCCTGCGTTTTGCCAAAAAAAGCAGCCTGTACGGACAGCCCATATGCCTGCTCAATACCCGGCCGGCAAACGAAGCATGGGTAGTTGAAGCGGTAAAGCTCAGGAACATGGCGGTAAGCGCTTCGGTTCGTGAAACCCTTATTCCCGGCGGGATCAGTATTACCGCAACGAGGCTGCCCGCCTTCCTTGAAGGCCAACAGATTCTCTGCTGGGACGCTCCCCTTCAGCGCAAGGTCCTTTCAAAACTTTTCGGCAGCGGCGTAGAGATCTACATGCAGGATGTCTCGGCGGAAATAGGCAGGGAGATCCCCCAGGCCGCGGGCAAGAGTCTCCTGCGCATCAAGGAACTTTCCCGCATTGCCCGTTATGCGGACAGGGAACTTACCGAACTGGATGTCTTTGTAAATCTTTTTAATTCTTTTGTATATAAACGGGAAAAACTCGTTCCCGAAAGCGATGCCATGGAGCTCCAGCTTGCCGCGCTGAGTACCATTGCCGATATTGTTCCCCTGAGGGATGAAAACAGAATCATTGTCAGGGCAGGCCTGGCCTCGCTGCAGGAAAAACCCAGGCCCGGAATATCCGACCTCCTCTTCAAGCTGGGCATGGCGGGGCGGCGCTTTGACAGCAAGGATGTTTCCTGGAATCTCTGCCCTGCAATCAACGCCGCAGGCCGCATGGGCAGTGCGGACAGGGCCGCCGCCCTTCTCATGGAAAAGGACGCCGGGAAAAGAGACCGGCTGGCCGATGAGATTATCGCCTTCAACCAGGAACGCAAGAACCTTGAGGGGGAAATATGGCCTTTGGCGGAGGAACGCGCCCGGAACAGTCTTGAAGCGTACAGGGGAAAACTGGTTCTTGCCGCCGGGGAAGAGATCAGGAGAGGCATTACGGGGAACATGGCGAACAAGCTTGCCAAACTCTTCCATGTGCCGGCAATAGTTGTGTCATTCCAGGAAGAAACCGCGGTAGGTTCTCTCCGTTCGGAAAAAAATTTTAAAACCGGTACTCTGCTGAAAAGCTGCAAGGATCTCTTTATCGACTGGGGCGGCCATGATCACGCATCAGGTTTTTCCATGCGGAGATCCAACTGGGAGGCCTTTGCCGCACGGCTTAAAGACGAGGTGATGAACATAGAAACGGTATCTGCGGAGGAGGAGAGCGTCAGTATTGATGCGGAACTTCCCCGGAATTACCTGAATCCTGATATTTTCAAGGTTGTAGACCGTTTTGAACCCTATGGTGAGGAAAACGAAGCCCTCGTCTTTCTTGCAAAAAAACTAAAGATAGACGATGTAAACATCGTGGGCAAAACCGGAAACCGTCATGCGAAGCTCAGCCTGAATTCGGGCATGCACAAGTGGCCCGCGCTTTACTGGGGGGCTGCGGACAAAATCAATGTTGACTTTGCCCTTAACGATACTGTTGACGCCGTTTTTAATTTTTCCCGCAACTGGTTTAACGGCATGGAAACCCTTCAAATGGAAATCATTGAACTCAAGAGAAGCTCAGGATGAACAGAAGAGCATTGCTTTTCGGCGTCTTCTTTTTCCTCATAACTGTTTTCCTCTTTCCCCAGGACAACAAAAATCCGCGCCTCTTTCTTATCCCCGAAGCTCCCCGGCCCGGAGAACCGGTAACCGTGATCCTTCAGGGTGAAGATGCGCAGAGCGCGGGGCTTCAGGCAGTGCTGCTGCGGGGGCAAGACAGGTTTTCCAAAGCGGCCTTCTTTGACTGCGATCTGGGGGAAGGGAAAAGTATCAAAGCGGCCCTGCTTGCCGTGCCTTCCACCGTCCTGCCAGGGGAAGCCTCCGTCAGGGTGGAGAGGGGAAAGGCCGGGGAAGAGGCGGCGTTTCTTGCGGAGAAGCCTCTCGGCATCGCGCGAAGGGACTTTGCCTCGGAAACCATAACGCTCAACGAAAGCCTCACCCGGATACGGACGGAAAGCGATCCGCAGAAGACCGCCGAGGCGGAACAGGTCTGGGCCATCTTCAACAGGACGGGAAACAGCATCCTTGCCGAAGGATACTTCAGGGCGCCTGTCGATTCCACCCGGCGGACGAGCCACTTTGGAGACCGGCGGGTTTTTCGGTATTCAAGCGGCAAAACCGGTACTTCCATCCATGCGGGTGTAGACTACGGCGTTCCAAAGGGAACCCGGGTGAATGCCTGCGCCGCAGGAAAAGTAGTTCTTGCCCGGAACCGCATCGTCACGGGCAATTCGGTGATTCTCGAACACCTGCCCGGCGTGTATTCCCTCTACTATCATCTGGACAGTATCGCGTGCAGGGAGGGACAGATCCTTGCCGCCGGCGAAATGCTGGGGCTTTCGGGAGCCACCGGACTTGCCACGGGGCCTCACCTGCACTGGGAAATCCGGGTTTCCGGGGAAAACACAGACCCGGATACCTTCATCTCAAGGCCGGTACTTGACAAAAAGACCATTCTTGAAATAATAAAGTAATAACCGGGCCGTTCCAGAATGTCCGGCCTATCTTGACCTTTGAGGAAAGGAGGTGATTTACAGTGGCTCATATTATCGTTGATGACAACGAGATGCTTGAGAAGGCCATCAAACGTTTCAAGCGCATGGTGGAAAAGGAAGGCATTATCAGGGAATTTAAAAAACGGGAATATTATGAAAAACCCTCTACCATCCTCAACAGGAAGAAGAAATCCATTGCCCGCAAACTGATGAAAAAGTCCAGAAAAGGCCGGGCAGAGTATTAAGCGGAGTCTGTCTATAAGTGCGGCTGTTCCGAAACCATTGAGGTTTGGGAACAGCTTCCCTGAATCGAGCTTGTTCCGAAACCATTGAAGTTTTGGAACACGTTCAAAGGTTCCCCAATGAAGTCGAGGAAAAAGTGAAGCGGCTTAAACGCCTTGCTATTGGCGATGTTCACGGCAGAGACTTCTGGAAGCGGCATCTTGAAAAGGACTTTTCCGAATTCTATATTCTGGGCGATTACTTTGACAGTTTTGATGTGCCCTTTAAATTCCAGCTAAAAAATTTTCTGGAACTCTGTAAAGCCGCCCGGAGGGACAGCCGTATAAAGCTCTGCCTGGGGAACCACGACTACCATTATCTGAAAAACATCTTTCCCCAGGAGTATTCAGGATTCCAGGCCGGGAAAGTCCCCCTAATCCGGGAAGCCCTGGAAGAGAACATGGATCTTATCAAGGTTCTCTATGTTATCGAAAACAGGATTATCATTTCCCATGCAGGCGTTTCGACTACCTTTATGGAACAGATGAAGACTCATGGTGTACATAAACCGGAAGACATTAACTCATCCTTCCTTCAGAACCGCAATATTCTTACCTTTTCGGGCTTCAACAACTACGGCGATGACGTAACCCAGAGTCCCATCTGGATACGGCCTGCTTCCCTGATTAAAGATCACCTTGCAGGATATAGTCAGATCGTAGGGCATACGGAACGTGAGAACATCAAGGTATTTACCATGGAAAAAGCCTCCGCGGAAAAAGAAGCCCTCACCCTTGTAATCTGCGATACCGGAGACAGGGATCTTGTATACCGCTTCTAGATTGTGTCTGTCTATAATGTAGACACATTATAGACTCGGCATTTATGCCGCGACTACCTTAAAAACCGCATTTGCGTATGCAAATGCAAGGTCTGGCCGCAAAGTAACCGGCTTTGTGGACAGGACTAGATCAATGTTTCAAGGAGCTTCGGATCAACCAGGCAGGGGATGGTGATTTGGCTTTTCCCCGCATATTTATTGTTGTAGGCGGCGGCGGTTTCCATGGCATGGGGATTGCGGGCCCAGCTTCTGCGGGCAACACCGTTGATCACGTCCCAGAGCAGGGCGTTCTTAATCACTTCATCAACACGGCTGCTTCCGTCCAGCACAAGACCGAAACCGCCGTTGACGGCCTTGCCAATGCCTACCCCGCCCCCGTTATGCAGGGCCACCAGAGACATCCCCCTGCAGGCGTCCCCCGCAAAGTTCTGCACCGCCATGTCGGCCATGACATTGCTGCCGTCCTTAATGTTTGCCGTTTCCCGGAAGGGGGAATCGGCTCCGCTTACATCATGATGATCCCGGCCTATCATCACGGGGCCTATTTCGCCGTTGCGTACCATTTCGTTAAACTTGAGGGCAATGGCAAGACGGCCTTCCGCATCCTGATAGAGTATCCGCGCCTTTGTACCCACCACCAGCCTGTTTTTGTCCGCATCCCGAATCCAGTTGTAGTTATCCATATCCTGACTGCGGCGCCGGGGATCGATGCAGCTCATGGCCGCATGATCGGTGGCGAGAAGATCCTGCTCCCTGCCGGAAAGACATACCCAGCGGAAGGGGCCGTAACCGTAGTCAAAGAGTTCGGGCCCCATGATATCCTCCACATAGGAGGGATATATAAAGCCGTCCTTTTCATCGACGCCGTTTTTGGAGATCTCCCTGACTCCCGCATCGTAGACCGCCTTGAGGAAGGAGTTGCCGTAATCGAAGAAATAGGTTCCCCTTTCAACACAGATTCCGATAAGCTCAAAGTGACGGCGCAGGGATCTATCCACAAGTTTTCTGAACGTTCCCCTGTCCTCCGACAGTAAACGTGTGCGCTCCGCAAAGGAGATGCCCTGGGGACAGTAGCCTCCGTCATAGACTGCATGACAGGAAGTCTGATCCGAGAGAAGATCTATCTTTATATTCTTTTCCACCGCGTACTCAAGGAGATCCACGATGTTTCCCTCGTAGGCAAGGGATATGGTTTCACCCTTTGCCATGCATTCCCCGGCCATGGAAAAAAGTTCTTCAAGATTACGGGATGACTTCCGCACCCATCCCTGCCTGAGCCTGGTTTCTATGCGGGAAGGATCAACTTCGGCAATGATGCCTACCCCGCCCGCAATCTCCACCGCCTTTGGCTGAGCGCCGCTCATCCCCCCAAGCCCTGAACTGACAAAGAGTCTGCCTTTAAGATTTCCGGTATTGGAGACACTTAAAAATTTTCTCCCCGCATTGAGCAGCGTATTGTAGGTACCGTGCACGATTCCCTGCGGCCCTATATACATCCAGCCGCCTGCGGTCATCTGGCCGTAATTGGCAACCCCCATCTGCTCGGCAACTTCCCAGTCCTTCTGGTTGTCAAAGAGGCCTACCATGATCGCATTGGTGATAATGACCCTGGGCGCTTCGGGCCTCGATATGAAGAGCCCCAGGGGGTGGCCCGACTGTACAACCAGTGTCTGATTTTCGGTTAATTCTTCCAGGTAGCGTTTAATCAAAAGATACTGCATCCAGTTCTGGCACACACTCCCTGTCTCGCCGTAGGTAACAAGCTCGTAGGGGTATAGGGCAACTTCCGTGTCAAGGTTGTTGTCGATCATCACCTGGCAGGCCCTGCCCTCAATGCAGCGGCCCTTATACTCATCAATGGGCTTGCCGTAGATACGGCCCTGAGGCCGGAAGCGGTATCCGTAGATTCTGCCATAGGTCTTGAGTTCCGAAAGGAATTCCCCGGCAAGCTGTTCATGGTACTTGCCCTCAATGTAGCGAAGCGCGTTGGCTACCGCTATCCTGGTCTGCTCCTTTGAAAGGTTGAAATTCCGCGCCGGCGCACGGCGTATTCCTTCCTCAAAGGACGGCATCCCGGGAAGGCCGTTTTCAAACTCAAGTGCGATTGACATCATTCCCTCCTTGGAGCAGGTTCCTCCGGTTCAATCTTAATCTTACCCGGTTTACATTTCAATAAGTATACTCTAACATTCACGATATGCAAATCATTATAAATTCTGAAACCTTAAATCTTGCGCAGCTCCGGGAAGTTTACCGCTCTTCGGTGGAAGTAAAAATCGGGGCGGATGTTGAAGAGGCTATGCAGAAAAGCGTGGATTGTGTAAACGAAGTTATCGGAAAAAACGCCGTTGTCTACGGAATCAATACGGGTTTCGGGCATCTGGCAAACAAACGTATTGATGCAAAGGATCTGCTTCTTCTCCAGCGTTCCCTGGTTCTCTCCCATGCATCGGGGGTGGGAGAGCCGGTGGAAGATCCTCTGGTGCGCCTCGTCATGCTCCTCAAGCTGAAAGGTCTTTCGCGTGGCTACTCCGGCGTCAGGCCGGAAGTGGTACGGAACCTCGCCGCCCTGATCAATGCCGAAGTGTATCCCCTCATTCCCCGCAAGGGTTCTGTCGGAGCCTCCGGAGATCTTGCCCCCCTCGCCCACCTTACCCTGGTGCTGATAGGCGAAGGTTTTGCCCGCTGTAAAGGAAAGCGGCTTTCGGGCAGGGAAGCCCTGGAAACCGCGGGAATTAAGCCCCTGGAACTGGAGCCCAAGGAAGGACTGGGTCTTCTCAACGGCACGCAGGTTTCCACCGCTTTTGCGCTCAAGGGACTCTTTCTGGCGGAAGAACTTTTTGCGGCCTCCGCGGCCTGCGGAGCCTTGAGCGTAGAAGCCTTTTCCGGTTCCCGAGCTCCCTTCGATCAGAGGATACATGAAGTGAGGGGCCAGCGGGGGCAGATAGAGGCCGCCGCCGCTTTCCGAAGGCTTCTGGAAAGCCATAGTGAAATAGGGGATGCCCACGCCGGCTGCGACCGGGTGCAGGACCCCTACTGCCTCCGCTGCATGCCGCAGGTGATGGGGGCCTGCCTTACCCAGATCCGCAATGCGGCGGCGGTTCTGGAAACCGAAGCCAATGCGGCTTCCGATAATCCCCTGGTTTTCCCCGGCAACGGAGACATAATCTCAGGCGGCAACTTCCATGCGGAGCCTGTAGCCATGGCCGCGGACAATCTCGCACTGGCACTGTCGGAAATGGCCGCCATTGCGGAACGCCGCATAGCCATGCTGGTCGATCCCAACATCTCCCGGCTGCCCCCCTTCCTGGTACGCGATGCGGGAGTCAATTCAGGATTCATGATCGCCCATGTAAGCGCCGCAAGTCTTGCCAGCCAGAACAAAACCCTGGCCTTCCCCTCCTGTGTGGACAGCCTGCCGACTTCCGCCAATCAGGAAGACTTTGTCTCCATGGCCCCCAATGCAGGACGCCGTCTCTGGGAGATGGCGGATAATCTGCGTTATGTTCTGGCGATAGAATTGCTGGCCGCGGTTCAGGGAATAGATTTCAAAAATGGGTTAAAGAGTTCCGCTCTCCTGGAAAAATACCGCAAAGGCCTGCGGGAAAAAGTTGCCCGCTACGATCATGACCGTTTCCTGGCTCCCGACATTGAAACCGCGTCTGCCCTCATTGCGGAAGGATTCTTTCAGGATGCGCTGCCTTCAGGCTTCTTTGCCTGAAACTAAAGGCCGATTTTTTCATCCGCTGTTTTTGAAAGTTCGGCGAGGAGGGCTTCGGCCTTCCGGATCAGCTCCACGGTTTTTTTACGCATGCCGGCATTGAAGTCTTCGTCTTTTATTGACTTGAGATTGATCCGCACATTGTAAAGTGCGGCCCAAAAACCGGCATGAGCCATGCGGCCTGCGCTTGCGGCGTCGCTTGCAGCGTTACTGTTGCCTGTCTTCAGGGCCTCCAGCGCCAGTTGAATGACACTTACGCAAAGTTCCGCGATAGACATGGGGGAAGATGCGGCGGACTTCAGGGCGCTTTGTATGGCCTCACTCCGTTCCTTCTTCTCTTCGGCGGTATTTTTGGGCCTGCGGTAAGAGGCCATCACCGCGTTGAAGGCTTCAGTATCCCTGTCAACGGAAGCTTCAGCTTCCGAAAGATATGAGACGCCTCTTTCCCGCAATCGTACAATTTCTTCGTCCCCTTCGCTCAAATTCGCCACCATCACTGTCAGGGCGGCGCCCAGGGCGCCTGCAAGAGCGGCAGCGCTGCCGCCCCCCGGCGCCGGGGAAGCAGACGCGGTTTCCTCAAGAAATTTTTTTACCGTTAAATCAACAAGCATGCTTTGCCCCATTAAATCTAAAGCTGCTGTTCCAAAATTTGATATTCGGGAACAGGCTCAAATAAGATAATTTTCCAGGATCTGTTTTTTGTAATCGAAGCCTTCAATCCTGAGGTAGTATTCGGCGCAGTCGATAAGAGCCTTTGCCGGAGCAAGGCCAACCAGTTCCGTGCCTGTAATACTCACCCCCCAGCGCCGGGCCTCCGCACGAATCGCCTCAAAGACACGGTATATGGGAGTTCCTTCGGTATTAACCATGTTCATGGAAACCTGCGCAATGTTCCTGTCTTCAAGCATCAGGCCCAGAGCCTTGCAGTATCTATAGCCGCCGCTGGAACCGCGGATAGTCTTTGCGATGGCTTTGGCAATTTTAATGTCCGGGGTATCCAGATTGACATTGAAGGCGATAAGCGGCGGCCGCGCGCCAATGGCCATGATTCCCGCGCTGGGATGGATCTTCCGTTCCCCAAAATCCGGCGCCCATTCGTCCTTCAGAAGCTTTTCCGGCATACCTTCAAATTCCCCCCGGCGCAGGTCCGCCAGATTCTGCCGTTCCGGTTTTGCGGCGGAGTATTCGTAGAGGAAACTCGGAATTCCCAATTCCTCCCATATCCGTCCGGCTACACGCTTTGACAGTTCCACGCATTCTTCGATGCTTACTTCCTTCAGGGGCACAAAGGGAAACACATCGCTGGCCCCCATGCGGGGATGTTCACCCGTATGCTGCCTGAGATCTATATGTTCCATTGCCCTTCTGCAGAGCCTCAGCGCCGCTTCGGCGACACCTTCAGGCGTACCGGCAAGCGTAAAAACGCTCCGGTTATGGTTTGCATCGCTTGAATGATCCAGAAGACTCACCCCGCCCACGCCCTGGGCTTCCCTTACCAGCAGATCTATTACATCCTGCCTGCGGCCTTCACTAAAATTGGGAATAAACTCAACCAGCCTTGACATCTTCAACCTCCGTTATTCCTGAGACATTTTCTGAATGTGTGTGTAAAATTCTTCCCTGCCGCGGCAGACCCGCCTGAGCAGCAGCTTTGCTTCCGGTTCATATATTATCTCCGCGGGCTTTTCCGCATCCCAGACATCAAAGTCCGCACGGAAACCGGACTTCAACATTCCGCAGCAATCCTGCCGTCCAAGAGCCCTGGCCGCATTCCTGGTAACCCCGGCCAGAGCCTCTGCGGGTTTAAGGCCGAAGAGGGTACAGGCCATGTTCATGGCAAGCCTCAATGAAATAAAGGGACTGGTACCGGGATTGTAGTCCGTAGCCACCGCAATGGGAACATCATGCTTCCGCAGAAGTTCTACCGGCGGCTTACGGGTACATTTAAGAAAATAAAAAGCCGCGGGCAGGAGAACCGCAACGGTTCCCGCTTCGGAAAGAGCCTTTACCCCCCGCTCATCCAGGTTTTCAAGATGGTCACTTGAAAGGCCGTGATACCGGGCCAGGAGAGCGGAGCCGCCGGTATTGCTCATCTGCTCATTGTGGCCCTTTACGGGGATACCCAGTTCCGCCGCCCTCCTGAACAGTTTTTCTGTCATGGGCACATCAAAGGCAACGTTCTCGCAGAAAACATCCGCCGCCTCAAAGAGCCCTTCCTTCCACAGTTCCGGCATGATGCGTCCGCATACCTCATCCATATAGGCGGCAGCCCTGCCTGAAAATTCCGCAGGAACACTGTGGGCCGCCAGAAGAGTTGCGGCAAGATCCATATTGCATCCCTCTCTGAGGCTTTTAATCACAAGGAGGAGCTTCCGTTCGGTTTCAAGATCAAGACCGTAGCCCGATTTTATTTCCACGGTGCAGACACCTTCGCCGGCCATGGCCTCAAGACGCTTCATCGCCGCGGAACGGAGTTCTTCAAAGGACGCCGCCCTGCTTGCATTCACCGTGGACTGTATCCCGCCCCCCGCAGCGGCAATATCCTCATAGGAGGCGCCGTTGAGCCTCATCTCCCATTCATGGGCCCGCTTCCCCGCAAACACAAGGTGGGTGTGGCAGTCTATAAAACCCGGAGTAACAAGGGCGCCCCTGAGATCCGTCACCTTCAGGGCCGGATTGAGCGTTTCTTCCGGGAAAACCCCTTTTATAAGCCCCCCTTCGGTGAGAAGCGCATAGCCTTCAAGAAGTCCGTACTCCCCATCTACAGAGGGATCCATGCTTACAAGCTTCCCGTTTATCCAGGCTCTTGTTTCAGTATTTGCGGCATTCATACATAAATATACTAGCATGAAAACATGGCATGCTCAAGTTTCTGTATCCAAATTGCAGGGCATCGGCGTTTACTTCCAATCATCAAAACAGCCGGATTTTAGGAATTTTCACCACGAATTGCACACCTTACTGTTGCCATGGAAGAGAAAGATACCGAATTTCTTTTAGACATAATCGGCGCCCTTGCCCGTTCCGATAATTTGGTGACTGACACCTTTGTGTTACCGCCCGCATTGCGATTACTTGCATTTTTTCATGTAGGGAGCTATACTTTTCTTGTGGGTAACAAGAAGCAGTACTGTTTGCGGTCGGTATTTGGTTTATCACGATAAGCGAGGACTAATGTATGGAATTTTTTATCGTTGTTGGTATTGTGGCTATTCCCCTTTTTTTGCTGGGGCTTTTTGCGGCATATAAAGGACATAAGGCGGAAAGAGCCGGGCGGCGGTCAGTAGAAAGTTTACAGATATAGGTTCCCCCGGCCCAATGGTACAGGACAACAGGATACCTCCAAAAAAAGCAAAAATTCCCCCCCGTTCCGGGC
>JAIRNJ010000223.1 GCA_031258115.1 Treponema sp.
GGAACATCTGATTCCCAAAGAGCTGACCGCAAAGCAGGCGTCAATTATCTATGCGGATGAGGCCGATGTGCTTAATATGGCGCTTTTCGGTATCACCGCCGCCGGGTGGCGAAAGGCTAACCCCGGTGTTAAAGGTAATGTCCGGGACTATGCAAACATCAATGAGCTTATCTGCCTTTCCAACATGGAAAATATTAACTCCGTGCTTATCAACGAGAATGTACCGCAACGGGAACGCCTGTTAAAACTTAACGCGATAGCTATTCAGCAAATGCGGATATTACAGGCTGTTGAGGGGAGAAAGCTCTTAAAATGAAAAAACGTACAGGGTCAGTATTCCTCCGCCAGTTTGCTTAAAATAGGGCCTAAGTCGCCCTGGATGACGGCGGCGCGGTCTTCTTTGTATAGCAGGGTAATTTCAACAACATTCAAGTTTATGCGTATCATCTCGGCGTACTTCCGCATCTTAAACAGGAATTCAAATTCGTAGCGGATTATACCGGGGGTGTTAAAACCTACGCCGAGTTCGAGGAACAGCATCTTTTTACCCCGGTTTGCGGCCAGGAAATCATTCAGTATTTGATATTTTTCCAGCCAGGGATTTTCGACAAACTTTTTGGTTCGCCGCACATTGGGGATTAAGGGGCTGCCGCAATGGGGACAACGGGGAATATCGGCGGAGGGTATGGCAAAATCCGTATTGCCGATGTGGGAGCGTATTTCTTTTACCATTTGTTCATTGGGATATAGTTCATCGTTACAGGGAGTTGAGCATTGGAAGAAAGATAAGTCCCCCTGGGGGAAGCAGATTTTATCGGTGTCGAAACCGGACTTGAAAAACTGCCCATCGGTATTGGTGGTTAGGATGACGTGGTTTTTGTCTTTTACTATGCGGTGTAAGTCAAGGTAGGGTTTTCCCGGCGGGTAGTCATAGCGTATGGCGGCGATATTTCTGATCCACCAGGCGTACTGTTCCTCCGGGGTGGGGAATTGGTAAAAGTCCGCTTCGTTGATGGACTTCATGCCGTAGCGGTCATGGTAGCCGGGGAACAAGGTGTTGAAGGTATCAAGATTGTCATAGTCCAGTCCTGCGGATGCGGAGAGGCCGGCTCCCGCGCCGATGATGAGGGCTTCGGTTTTGTCGAGGGCGGTTTTGAGGATGGCGATCTTTTGGGGCAGGCTGGTATTTGAATAAATCATCCTTAATTCCTTATTTTAGAGTGAATGAAAAAACGGCTGTAAATGTAGCGGGACTCTAACCTATCGGGCAAGCCAGCCTCCGTCCACCGCCAGCGTATAACCATTTATGTAATCCGCAGCGGGAGAGGCGAGAAAAACCGCTGTTCCGGCTATGTCCTCCGGTGTTCCCCAGCGGCCTGCGGGAATACGGCCCAGAATGGCCTCGCTCCGTTCTCTGTCCGCCCGGAGATCCCTGGTATTGTCAGTCGCCATATACCCCGGAGCGATAGCGTTGACATTGATGTTATATTTGGCCCATTCGTTTGCCATCAGCATAGTCAAAGTTCTGACACCCCCTTTTGACGCAGTATAGGAAGGCACCCGGATACCGCCCTGAAAGGAAAGCATGGATGCGATATTGATGATCTTGCCGCCGCTTTTCTGTTTGATAAATTGCCGGGCGGCGGACTGGCACATAAAAAACAGGGTTTTCAGATTGAGATTTATCACATCATCCCAGTCGGCTTCGGTAAAATCAACCGAGTCGGCACGCCTGATAATCCCGGCGTTATTCACCAGAATATCAACACGACCAAAAGTTTTGATAGCTTCGTCAAAAATACCGGCAACAGGTTCCTTGGAAATAAGGTTCGCCCGTTTCCACATAAATTTTTTCCATGTTTGTTTAATCAGGGTTTGCGTTTCCTCCGCTTCTTCCATGGTTCCCACGCCCATGACATCCGCTCCCGCCTGGGCAAGGGCCAGAGCAATGCCCTGCCCTAAGCCCCGGCCCGCGCCGGTTACAATCGCTATTTTTCCGTCAAGTTTGAATGAGTCAAGAATATTCATCGCCGTGTTCTCCTTACTAATTGTTTCATGCCGGTTTTCCGAAAACCTCAAGCTGTACAAGAGCAGGGAAAGGCGATGGGTCTGTTTCGTCCTTTTCCATATTACTCATAATAAGCCATTCTACCGTCTTGGGCGATAGAAGAAATTCTTGTGGCAGGCCGCCTTTTTGAAAGGCCGGTGTTAGTTCCGAATTGTCTGAAAAAGTGATCTTCGCCTGTTTCCACCAATTATCGTGAGGAAAATCCGCACGTAAAGTAAAAATCAGGCGATCTATAAAAACCTTTTGCCCAAAATTAATTTTTATTTCCGCGTCATCGCGTTTGTTAATTCCCCAGCTTTCATAGGGCCAGGGGCCGTGCCCCTCACTTGCTGTGTTGCCGTCTATGGCGTTCCGCGCCGCGAAGACCGATTCGCCCCTGGTCTCGATATTTGCCTGAACATGAGGGAAAAATCCTGTATTCCCATGGTTGTCCAGCGGGTTCAACGCAAGGTTGCGGTATTGTTTCATTTCCCAATCCTCCGCATTCCTCGCGTACAGCAGGTGTGTATTTCCACAAAAACTCTTGGGCGAATAACTTGCCCGCTTTTCACCGAAGGGGACTATCAGGCTATATTCGGATTTAAGATACCCAAAAACAGGAATGATACTGTCTTCAGCGCATAAAATAATATAGCCCGGCACATTTGAATAAACGGTGATTGTATCGCCTTCTTCATACGCTGCGGGATAGACAAGGCGGACATACTTATCCCCTTTTGTGTCCGCCTTGATTTGACCATCCGGGCCGATAATTTTTATTCGCATCTTCATATTTTCATTCCACGCTTTTCTATTTCAACCCTGTAGTGTTGATGGTATCCATGTCATCGAAGATCTGATTTTCGCCGGCCATAGCCCAGATAAACGTATAGGCCGCCGTCCCCACTCCGGCATGCACGGACCAGGAGGGGGAAATTACCGCTTGTTCATTGTTTATCACGATATGCCTGGTTTCATTCGGTTTTCCGTGTATATGAAAGGCAACGGTGTTGTCTTTCATGTCAAAATAAAAATAAACTTCCATTCTCCGCTCGTGGGTATGACAGGGCATGGTATTCCAGACAGACCCATCTTCGAGTATGGTCATTCCCATAACAAGCTGACAGCTTTGGCAGACAGCAGGATGTATATACTGATAAATGGTTCGCACATTTACGGTTGACGGATCCCCAAGTTTTCGGGGATTGGCTTTCTCTATGGGGATAAAGACGGTTGGATAGGTAGCGTGAGCGGGAGTGCTGACAAGATAGAATTTAGGGGGATTATTTAATCCGGCAGATGAAAAGATTACTTCTTTCACTCCCTTGCCGACATAAAGACCATCGCCTTTCTTCATTCGGTATTCGGTTCCATCGGTTGATATGATCCCCTGCCCAGCTATACAGATAATCCCCAATTCCCGCCGGTCAAGGAATATATCGCTTCCAAAATCCTTACCCCCTTCAAGATGCAACTTCTTTTCATTCGGGAATACTCCGCCAAAGACCGCACGATCACTATGAGTATAGCAAAGGTTTATTTCGTCTTTGAAAAAATTTTTTTCAAAAAGATAATGATCCCGTAATGTTTTTGTATCATAATGTTTTACATCATCGGGATGTCCGGTATAACGAATTTCAAGTTTCATAATTGTCCTCACGGTCAAATTTTATTTTCAAGGGGATACCCCCTGCTTTCTGTTACCAGATCAAAAAATCTTTCCCCAAAAGGCGCGTTATCGCTTCGACAAAGAAATAATCGCTGTAAATTATGGGAACCTCCGTATCCGCTGCCCCACCGGAGTAAGAGCCGGTACCCTTGCCGATTATACCGTCCCGCGTTATGTCCCAATCAGCGAAGGCGTTTTCGCAAGTCCTGAGCAATTTTACCGCCGATTCCCGGTAAAGCGGTTTTTCATATTCACTAACGCAAGACGCTATTTCCAATAGGCCGCAGGCGGTTATCATGGCGGCGGTAGAATCATATTTTTTCGGTTTAGGAGGTGCGCGGAAATCAACCAGAGGAAGCCAGTTGTTCAGCGTAAAATTGGCAATTACATAATGAGCCGCCTTTTTTGCCGTATCGAGATATTCCTGCCGTCCGGTATGACTGAAGCCCAGGGCAAAACCGTAGACAGCCCAGCTCTGGCCCCGGCTCCAGGAAGAACCGGCAGCATAACCCTGTCCACCGGGGGTCTCTAAACATTCTCCCGTATCAGGGGAAAGGACGGCTATGTGATTGCAGCTTCCATCAGGCCGTACCAGTATATTCATAGCGGTATCGCTGTGGTTTTGGGCGATAAATGAAAAGCGGGGATCATTCATTTCCCCGGAGGCCCAATACAGCAGTGGGAGATTCATCATGCAATCAATAATTATCCAACCGGTACAATCGGCATTCCAGGCGCGTATAAATTTACCTGCCGGATTATAACGTCCGGCCAACAGGTTTGCCGCATGCAGGCCGCGCCGCCGGGAATCTTTATTTCCCGTCAAGCGATAGTTTGCCACCGCGGAATGAAGCCACATAAATCCCATATCATGGTGCAAGCCTTCCCAGCCTTCCAGGGCCTTATCCAGCCGTTTTTCTATCCTTTCGGCGGCCTTCCGGTAAATTTCATCTTTTGTGGTATGGTACATTTGCCAAAGTATCCCCGGCCAGAAACCATTGGTCCACCAGTAGATACCGTCCGGTGAATCCAGATCATGGTAATGTCCATCCCGGGGAATGTATGGGATCATATCCTCCAGCCGGGAACATTCCGCTTTTAATTTAACATTGAGTTTCTCAAAGATACCTTCTGTCCATTTCCTGTCTTCAACAGTTAATTGATAATCCATAATGCTCCTTTCAATGTTCTATATAAGCAAACGAATCAAAATCAGCAAAGGCTGTTCGGTCATTCATATCCTGACAGCATATTCCGACAAAAGCGCCGGTAAACACGAGGCCGTTCTTTTCAATGTAATCATCGGAAAGGTGATCCGCCGGAAGGGTTTCGCCAAGAGGCTGCCATACTTTATTGTCAGTTGAAAAATGGAATTGAAGGGCCGCCCCGTCAACCTCAACGGCTAAACCAAGGGGTGTGTTTTCCGGGACCATAACACCATCGGTGATAAGGCTAAGTTTTTTGTTGTCGCAGATCAATATATTTAATTCAGGGCTGCGACTTCCCTTGGTAAGATAGGCGTATATCCAGTTTTCCGTGTTATAGA
Source organism: Treponema sp. (assembly GCA_031258115.1). Lineage (GTDB taxonomy): Bacteria > Spirochaetota > Spirochaetia > Treponematales > Breznakiellaceae > JAIRNJ01. The sequence goes on from JAIRNJ010000223.1 coordinate 5,263, forward strand.
TGCACACAAGCCCTGCTGTCTGCTGGAAATTCCTGGGGGAAAATTTCATCACCGTTTCCGCACGAAATTGAATACTTTGCCAACGGGTAGCAACAAGCGTCTGCCGGTGCAGTGATGCGAGACTTTCACGGCCATAGAGCCTAAGCCAGCCGGGATGTTTGGTAAGGGAGGAGGCGTTTCCGAGGGGCCCCCGCAGGGTCTGGAACCACGCGGGCAATTCCGGCCCGTCAAAGTCTGTCCGTCTACTGTTATCGATTTTTTGAGAAACCGTATTTCCCGCAGGCGCATCAATATCCAGGAAAGGCGCATTACCGCCACCGATAAGCCGGGGCCATCCGTCAATCCATTCGATTTTTTGCAGGGCCGTTTCCCGTCCCAAAGGACATCTACCCCGATGGGTCAATGGGCGGGCACAGATATGGGTGATATACCATTCGGCGCCTTTTTGCAGGAAGCTGGCATGACCGGCTTTCTGCAAAGGATTTTCCGGGTACGGTTCCGCCGTCAGCAGGGGATGATACGGGGAAATATCGTAAGGCCCCCAAATAAATTTTGACCGCGCCGCAACAGCCGCGTGGTTGTAACCGGTGCCTCCCGCAGCGGTCAGCAGATAATACCAGCCGTCTTTTTTCAAAATTTGCGGCCCCTCGGCAATGCCTAAACTGGTAAGTTCAAATATCTTTTTTCTCTCCCCTGTCAGTTTCATGGATAGCGGGTCAAGTTCTTGCATCACTATTCCCGAAAAACTTGATTTGCCGGGACGATAATCCCAGAGCATATTCATAAAATATTTTCTTCCGCCATCATCATGAAACAACGCGGGGTCAAAACCGGATGAATTGATATACGCCGGTTCTGTCCATATCCCGTCTATTGTCCCGCAGGTGGTCAGGTAATTGACGGTATCCTTAAAATCGGTACGGGTATGTACATTGGTAATGGCCAACCAAAATTTACCGTCCGCCCAGGAAAGATGCGGAGCCCACAGACCGCCGGAACTCTCAACGCCGTGAAATGTCATGGTTACCGGACGGGAGACCAGCCGCCAGTTAGCAAGATCCTGTGAATGATAGATACAGATACCAGGCCACCACTCAAAGGTAGAAGTTGCGATATAGTAATCATCTCCGACCTGGCAAGCACTGGCATCAGGATGGAAACCGGGGATAATGGGATTTCTTATCATCATTGCGGCTTATAACCCCTCAAAATAATCTCTCCAAAGAATCTCCATATAATCATCATCTATAATAGATTGATAAAACGCTATACCCCGATTGGAGTAAATTTTTAGGATCTCCTTTGACATCATTCCAAATTTCACCGTTTTTCAGACTTATCATGACGATACTCCATAGTCAAATACCCCCGGCAAAGCCGGGGCTTGAATTCATGAACCGCTCAAAGCGGTTTTTGTTGTTTAGTTTTTTATCTCATCCTTTTAGCCTTTCCGGGTTTGCCCTCTGCCCTACCCTGCTTAATCTAAATTCGTTTTACTCATTTATGCGCTTAATTACCTTTATCTTGGAACATCATGCCTTACCTAATTTGCCCTATCGCTGAGAAATCTTCTGATGTATGTTACAGCACCAAGTTCTGTATAAATTTGAAAACTTTTTAATACTCCCGTAAAAGTCAAACTTTTTAAGTCCCCCGGCAAAGCCGGGGGTTTACCGATTTTAATAAAAAGGTACGGGCGCGTGGCTTTCACCAGTATCGGTACCCGGATCGCTGTTCACTTTCATAAATCGGCGGCGGCCCGCCTGGTTAAACGAACGAAACTGCAAGCCAAACCCATAGAAATCCTCGTCATTTTTCATGGGCAGTTCCACGACAAAACCCCTTGGTGTAATACGGCTGGAAAAATTCTTGTGCTGAAACGGCAATGATACTGAGCCTTCATCAAGGGGGGCCGAAGATCCGGCTCCTAAAAGCTTGACTGGTGTAATATCATCACTGGTACCAAAGCTACAGCGCCATACGCCGGAAACAGATTGATTCATCTATATTTTATTCCTTTTGTATTCCGATGGGGTCTTGTGATATATTTTCTTGAAAAGCTCGCTGAAATACCGGGGATCGGTAAATCCTACCATTTCCGCAACTTCATAGGTTTTAATATCTTTCATTTCCAACAGCTTGATCGCGTGTACCAGGCGGATACGGGTCAGACATTCTTTAAAGTGCAGGCCAGTGTTTTTATTAAAATAGACACTGAAATAGTAAGGATTCATATAGGCCATTTTCGCGATTCTTTCCAGAGTGATATTTTCCGCATAATGTTCATTCATGAAGGCAAGGATATACCGAATCTGTTCGTTTTTAATGGATTTTATAAATTCATCTATTGAAAAATCAACGCTGCCAGGATTTATCGCGGTCTGCTCTTTTTCTATCTGTAATATTTTTTCCATAGCGGCTTTTGCGGCATTATTCAAGTCAATCTGTTTCAAGGCTGTTTTTACCGCTTTGAGCAGCTTTTTCTTATCAACCGGTTTTGTCAGATAATTCTGTGCACCGGACTCCAAGGCATCCTGGACATAGATAAATTCCTCATAAGCGGAAAGAAAAATCACTTGAGTATCCATTGCCTTGTTTTTTATACTATGCAGAATATCCAAACCGGAACGCAGGGGCATCCGTATATCCAAAATGACCAAATCAGGATTTAAAGCCAGGATATTCTCCTCTGCTATCTTTCCGTTTGATGCCTCTCCTGAAATTTCAATATTTAGGGATGACCAGTCCAAAATTTTTTTGAGCCCCTGAATGATGATCGTTTCATCATCAGCGATAAATAATTTATACATCACGACCTTCCGACTGCATAAGGGGTAGGGTTATTATGATTGTGGTCCCTGATTCAGGAACGCTGAAAATAGATACCCCGTAGGGAGCGCCGTATTTATAACGCAACCTGTCATGAACATTTTTTAAGCCAATAGAATCTTCACCCCTATCTTCTTCCCGGTATTCTTTTTGAAGATGAAATTTGAGTTTTTCGACTGTTTTTTCATCCATACCCACACCGTCATCGATTACTTTAATAATCAGATCATTACTTTGTTTTTCGACACTAATCCGTATATGGCCCCTCCCTCTGGGTTTAATACCGTGAATTACGGCGTTCTCGATAATGGGCTGGAGCATAAGGTTCAAAACCCGAACGTAGTCCAAGGAAGGATCGCAAGATATGTCCCAGGAAATATCGTGATTATAACGAAGATCGATAAAGGCAAAATATCCACGGATCATATCCAGTTCCCGGTTTAACTCAACTGTTTCATTCAGATATTCAATGGAAGCGCGCATCTGCTCCGCCAGGAGGAACGCTAATTCCGCGGTACTTTCATCATTATGGGCAATGGCATTCATCCTGATTAATTCCAAACTATTGTACAGAAAGTGGGGTTTAATTTTTGCCTTTAAGGAACTCAATTCCGCTTCCTTTTGCCGTATCTGGGCAAGAAATGAGGTTTGAATATGCGATTTTAGACGAGTGGTCATCTGATAAAAACCTTCCGCCAGTTCTCCAATTTCATCATGAGCCTTTATCTTTACATGAATGGTAAAATCCCCCGCTTCAACCTTCTTCATTCCTTTTAAAAGCTCACGAATAGGACTGGAAAATAATTTTGAGTAGAAAACAGAAACTATCAGCAAGGCAGTAAGTACCAAGATAACAATAATAGAAATCCACCTGATAATATTTACGACATTACGCATAACTCGTTCAATATCTGCAGTCAATACAATACGCCAAGGGATATTATTACAATATTGTGAAATTTCAAGAGATCTACTGTCATTAATAAGATGGTTATAATAGATCGGGTTTCCATATATCAAATTGTCCTCTGAATCAAATATCGCAATGCTTCCACTGTAGTAAATATCCAGTTGTTTAAAAATGTCATCAATACACTTTATATTGATATCGATGTAAAGTGTACCAATAATACGATCGACACCCAGAGGATAGGACAGGTCAATATAATTTCTTCCGATGGTAAATACTTGGTTATTTGATTTCTGAAAATAATTATCTCGGTGGGTCGGAATAATTCGGAGTTGATTTGCCTTCAGAGGCATTTGATTCTTGTTCATGCTGTTTAGGAAACTGGTCTCGTCAATAAAAGGCCGGTTGTTCATTCCAAAAGCATAATAATCCCCATCTGTCGCCGCAAAAACAACATTGGTAATATAGCTTTCGGAAGTATGTATTAAATACAGAAACGAAATAATGTCGTTGTAACGCTTGATCTGGCCTGGTTCATCGGTTTTTGTGTCATTTAAAACCCGTGCCAGTCCCTGCCCGTTAACTCCCCGGATAATATTATTGTTATCAGGGTTATAACTGTAGAGCAATTTTGAGATAGTGTTGTATTTCTCTATCAGACTATCAAGGTTTCGAACACCATAGAGAGCGGCCTGATGGTAATTATCTTGTATAAGGGTATAGGTTTCTCTGCGAAACAAATAGCCGGAATAAAAACTGACAAACAACAGAGGGAGTATACCCACTGATATAAAGGCAACGATGAATTTATTAAAAAGATTTATCCGTATCAGTCCCATACGACCACCTGAAACTCTATTTTATCCCTTTACCGCCCCGGCTGCAATTCCCTTTATAAAATATTTTTGCAGGGCAATAAATATGGCCATCGCGGGGATAATACAGATGACCGCCCCGGCAAAAACGATATTCCAGCGGGTGTTGTACTGGCCCACAAAATGAAAGATCACCACATTAAGGGCAGAGGGTTTTTTTGAGCTGAGCAGAAGGGAAGGCATAAGGAAATCATTCCATATCCCCAGGCCGTTAAGGATCACCATGCTGGCAGTACAGGGGGAAAGGAGTGGAAAGACAATCTGCCAGAAAACCTGGAGCCCATTGGCTCCATCAATACGGGCGGATTCTTCGATCTCAATAGGAACCGTAGTCTTAATAAAACTGGTAAAGAGAAGCGTACCGAATGCAACAGCTCCGGAAAGGTATATCAGAATAGCCCCGGAGAAAGTGCCGAAAAGGCCGATAGTTTTTAGTTCCTTGAAAAGGGAAATCATATACGCCTGGAAAGGGATCATCATGCCGCCTATAAAAAAGGCATAGATCCCATTCGTCCATTTTGAAGGAAATCGAGCGATGGCATAGGATGACATGGGAACCACCGCAACAATAAATATTTCCGATACTGCCGTCAATAACAGGGTGTTAAGAAAGGCCCGAGGAAGCTCGGTACGGGTAAAAAGAAATAAAAAATTATCGAAATAAAGACTGTTGGGCAGCCCGACAGGGTTTCGCAGAATTTCGCCGTTGCTTCTGAATGCGGAGATAAAGGACATAAAAACCGGGAAGGCGTAGAGTGCGGCGGCAACGGCAAGGAATAAAAAACCTGCTATCTGGCGGGGCCGTACAAGTTCACTCACCAGAAAGAAAAAACTATTTTTCTTCATAATGACACCTCCCTGCCCCGCAGGGCTTTTGATTGAATTGCATTGAGGATAAAGATTAACATAAAAAGAATTACAGCGAGAGCAGTCCCAAACCCCTGCCGGGATTCCGAGAAAGCCACACGGTAAATCAAGTAGGTGATGGTTTCAGATGCAAAACCCGGTCCGCCGTTAGTCATCACTACAATCTGGTCAAAAATCTTTAAGCCGTTGATCAGGGATAAGGTGAGGTTTATTGTAATGGAACCGGCAAGCAACGGAAAAGTGATATACCAGAAGGACTGCCAAGGAGCGGCTCCGTCGATTACCGCCGATTCAAGGCATTCTTTGGGGATTCCCTGGAGACCCGCCAAATATATTACCATATAATATCCTGCCCCTTTCCAAATAATAGTCAGAGCCAGAGAATAGAGTACGATTTTAGGTTCCCCGATCCAGTTTACCGCCCAGGATTCCAGACCCGCTTGTCTGAGCAGGGAATTTATAATTCCGAAATTCCAGTTGTACATGGTAAGCCAAATAAAACCAGATACCACACCGGATATTAGAACCGGAATGTAAAATATTGACCTGAAAAAACCCTTGAACCAGCGTACTTTGTCCAAAGCAAGCGCCAGAGCCAATGCCAAGACATTCTCCCCAATGGAAATAATAAACGTTAAAAGTAATGTATTCCACATAGCCGACCAGAAACGCCGACTGCTAAGGATTTCAATATAATTATCCAGACCGATATATCGATATTTGAGACTAATCCCGTCCCAATTGGTGAATGAAAGCTGAATACTGGTAAGGGACGGGATGATAACGAAGATCGTATACAGCACAAACGCAGGGAAGATAAAAAGAATAACGGTGGTGTTTATCTTTTTCCCGGTAAAAAAATATTTTCTTGTAATAATATTCATTTTATCCTCCTTCGGTATTACTGCGGATTCTTTACCGGATTAAAATCCTTAGTAGCATTGGCCCACTCCTGATCCATAGTCCGTAACCCTGCATCAATGGTTGAAACACCCAGGAACCATTCGCTTACCAGTTTATAGCAGAAGTTACGGAAGTTCGGAGGCAGTTCATTAGGTCCTGGCTTCTGATTCCAGTTGAGTTGTTTGTTATTCGCTGTAGCAGCGATACGCAGAACTTCCTGAAACTGTTCATTAGTTGGATAGGAATATTTTTCTTTTAGAGAAGATATCATATTAGTTTTTGTCAAGAATTCGGTATATACATCTTTGGAAAAGAAGTATCGGATAAAATCGTAGACCACTTCGGCCTTGACGGAATCTTTTTGGGTTTCGGCGTTGATGGCCCATCCCTGCGGAGTGGGACCACCCATCACGTTTATCTTTCCGTTTTTGTCGGGAATGGCAAAAAAACCAAATTCAAAATCAGGGTCCGCTTCCATGATCTGCTGGAAGGCGAAGGGACCAATGTAATACATGGCTGCCTGACCAGAGACCAGGATTGACGGACATTGGCCTTCACCGGTTGATGTCCAGCCCTTTTCAATATAACCCTTTTGGAACAGATCGGTAAGACTAGTCATAGCGGATCGTACTTCAGGATCGGTGAAATGTACTTTGTCTTCGTAACGGTGGGCTATCCAGTCAGGGTCCTTTATCGCTACTTCCTGCTGCCAGAAATAGCCCCACCAGAACCCGATATGCCAGATGTCCGCTCCTCCAACCACAATAGGGGCGATTCCGGCAGCCTTTAGTTTTTCACAAACAACAAGGAAATCATTGTAAGTCTTGATATCCTCTGCCTTGATACCATGCTGTGTGAAGATTTTTTTGCTGTAAACAATTCCGGTGGGATAAGATTCGGAGATTGGCGCAGTATACACTTTACTGTCAAAGGGGACAGTGGTTTCAAAGAAACCGGTAATATCAGCAGGCAGTTCTCCCAGTTTACCTGCCCGGACAAAAAGGGGCGTATCCCGCATTTCAATTAAATCCGGCAGTTCCCCTACTGCGTCCAAGGTACGGATGGCATCCAGATAAGCACCTTCGTTGCTTAATTTTTCCACGATAGTTACCTGGGGATTGTTTTTCATGTAATTTTCGACCCGCTCGTGCATGAGGTCTGAGCTTACCTGATCGCCAACAGCGTACACTATAGTAATGGTTATCGGCGTTTTATCGGTAGTCCCAGCCTGTGTCTGCGCACTACCTTGGGATTTTTCCTTGCTACATCCTGAAATAGCAAGCATCGCCATAAGCAGGGTAAGAAAAGTGCTACAAATCTGTTTCATAGTATCCTCCGTAAAAATTGATTATCTGTATTGTATCAGTGATTTCTTTAACGAAAAACCATTGATTTTTAGAAAAAAGTGGGTTTTCTTTAGATTTCTACCCGGGACTATTATCAAGGCCGTTACTGCCGGGGATTACTCCGATTATTCCGGCTACAATGTTTGACCAACAGTGGTATATCGGAGGATGTTTCCGGGGGCTGTATACGGCAGAGGGCTTGGCCATTACCAGGGACATATCGGAACACTCAATGTTTATCTTCAAACGCGTTTAATATTTCGTATGTACTTATTGGACGGGAATTAAGGTCAAGGGTCAGCCGGGATATTTTTTTGTTTGTAATTTATTTTCTCACTGTGGCGCGGACGATTAGCTAAAACTGGCCTCCATATTTTCCGTACTGCGGAGTTTTCCTGTACCGGGACGTGATGATTTTTTCTGATCAACACCTTTACAGGTGCTTTTTTGTCCCCCCCCCCCCCCCCCCCCGTGCCCCCTCTCTTTGGCAACCGTGAAAGCAGGGCCTGTCTGAAAGCGGGAAAATTGCGGTGGGATTAACTGGTGTTGATGAGGTGCAAGCGGGTTTTATTTTTGTATCTCCAG
>JAIRNJ010000274.1 GCA_031258115.1 Treponema sp.
AAAGAGCTGGAAGATAAAAACAAACAGCTCGAAAAGGAATACCGTTACCTTGCCCGCCAGCATGAAATAACCAAGATAACCATTGAACGTTCCAAAATATATATCGCCTCAAAAGACAAACTCCTGGCAGCCGTTATTAATGAAAAAGCAAAGCAGGAAAAATATTTCAACCTCCTCCTGGAAAACACCCAGGAAATAATGCTCCTCCTGGATCAGAAACTGCACTTTATCTACTGCTCCAAAACATTCCTGCGCCAGGCGGGAATATCCGGTTTCGAGTTAGTAAACGACAGGGAATTCAAGGAAGTGTTCTCCCGGACCACGGATCAGACTTCCCTTGAGTGCCTCACGGACCTTCTTAACAGATCCATAAAAGAACGCCGCGCCTTTGTGGAAAACCAGCTCATGGACATCGGGATGAAGGGCAATCCCCGGTATTATACGATACTTCTCACCCCCATGGTGAATGTGGAAGGAGACACCCAGGGGATGCTGGTGCTGTTTCAGGACATGACCGATGTGATGAAGGCCAAGGAACAGGCGGAACAGGCGAACAGGGCGAAATCATCGTTCCTTGCCCGGATGAGTCACGAGATCCGGACCCCCCTCAACGCTATCCTCGGCCTTTCGGAGGTGGAACTCCAAAACCCTCTTCCTAACGGTACTCGTGTCAATCTTGAAAAAATATACGGCTCCGGTTCCCTCCTCCTGGAAATCGTCAACGATATTTTGGATATTTCAAAAATCGAAAGCGGCAGTTTTGAAATCTTCCCTACCGGCTACGAATTCTCCAGCCTTGTTAACGACACGGTCCAGCTTAATATCATGCGGATTGGTTCAAAGCCCGTCGAATTCAAACTGGAGATCGATGAAACAGTCCCCTCAAGACTCTACGGCGATGAAGTGCGGGTTAAGCAGATCCTCAACAATCTCCTCTCTAATGCCTTTAAGTACACCGATAAAGGAGAGGTCCGCCTGCTTATAACCTGGGAGCAGCAGGGAGACAACGCACGGCTGACCTTTGCGGTGAAGGATACGGGCAGGGGAATTAAAAAAGAAGATTTGGAAAAACTTTTTTCCGAATATACCCAGTTTGATACAACGGCAAACCGGCGGATCGAAGGGACGGGCCTGGGGCTTTCCATCACCAAGGGGCTGGTGGAGAGAATGATGGGAACCATAACGGTAGAAAGTGAATACCTCAAGGGCAGTGTTTTCCGGGTTACCCTGTCCCAGGGTATACTGGACGAAAAGCCCATCGGCGGTGACGTGGTTGAAAATCTCTGCAATTTTCGCTTTATCGAAGACCGCAGCCGAAGCCGGGGAAATACTCTTATCCGTTCCTATATGCCCTACGGGAAGGTGCTGGTGGTGGATGACCTTCAGACGAACCTGGACGTGATGACCGGGCTCCTCATGCCCTACGGCCTCAAGGTGGATACCGCGATAAGCGGGCAGGAGGCGATAGAGCATATCCGGGCGGGAAAAGTCATCTACGATGTGATATTCATGGATCACATGATGCCCGAGATGGACGGAACCGAGGCGGCGAGGAAAATCAGGAACGAGCTCGGCACCGATTACGCCCGGACTGTCCCCATAATCGCCCTTACCGCCAACGCCATCGCGGGAAGCCGGGAAATGTTTCTGGAAAGCGGTTTTAACGATTTCATCCCCAAGCCTATCGACATAAAACGCCTGGATATGACCCTCAATCAATGGATCAGGGACAAACAAAGCGTGGAGACTCTGAGGGAAGCGGAAAGCCGGGCAATGGAGAAGGAGCCGGCTTTCGGTTCCTCCCTGGAAAACGATGTGGAAGGAAAGTGGCTTTTGGAACACCCTGTAGAGGGGATAGATTTTACGGCGACCCTGATTCTCTATGGGAACAAGGGAGCCGCGTATCTGCCCATCCTCAAATCTTTTATCACCCACACGCCGCCGCTTCTGGAAAAGATGAATGAAGATCTGGAAACATCGCCGTCTGATTATTTGATAGAAGTTCACGGACTCAAGGGAACCTGCAACGCTATAGGCGCGGTCGAAACAGGGACTCTGGCCCGGGAACTGGAATTTGGGATGAAAGAAGGTTCTATAGAAAAGGTAAAGTCCCGGAACGGGGAATTGACAGAAAAAACCGGAAGGCTGGTAGAAGAGTTAAAAAAACTGCTTGATGAATGGGAGACAAGCCGGCCCGCGGAACAGAAAGAAAAACAGACTGAACCGGACCGGGATATGCTAAGAAGATTGTCGGAAGCCACTGCGGCGTTCAATTCCAATGAGACGGAGGAAGCATTGGGAAAGCTGGAACAATACCATTATGAGAAGGGGGAGGATCTCATCCGCTGGCTTCGGGAACAGGCGGAAAATTTTGACTATGACGCCATACACAAACGGCTCGAAGCATTGTTGGGCGGCCCGGCTTTTCCGGGAGATCAAAACGTATAAGAGGACAAAATAGAGCGGCGGCTCCCAATCCGTCCATTGCCTATTCTACTTTAAATTTCGTCACTTCCCTGACAAGGACATCTATGTTCTCTTTGTTCTCACCGCTGATAGTGTTGACCCGGTTTACCGCCACATTGATTTGATCGGCTCCGGTGGCCATTTCGTTCATCCCGTTGGTTATCTCCTGGGTTACCATTTCCAGGTTCTTACTCTCCTGAATGACCTGCCTGCTCCCCTCCAGCATTTCCCCGGAACCACTCTTCACCATCTGGGTTGCGTCGTTTAACTGGCCGATAGCCTCCAGGATCTGTTTACTTCCCGCCCCCTGTTCCTCCATGGCGTTGCGGATATTCTCTTCCTGATCCGATACGATCTTTACCCCGTTGTCTATCGCTTCAAACTTGCCAAGCACACTGTCGGTGGATTTAGTAATCTTGTCGATAGAATCCTTGATCTTCTTGAGTACCGTAGATATGGTCTTGGACTGTTCCCCGGAACTCTCCGCCAGTTTCCGTATCTCGTCGGCCACCACCGCAAAGCCCTTCCCCGCCTC
>JAIRNJ010000283.1 GCA_031258115.1 Treponema sp.
CGCATATAGTGCGGTTTTCTTACATTTAATAGCAAACATACTCAGGAAATCCTTTTTTTGCAGAAATCTCATATGGGGCGGGGTATTATCTCCTCAGCGCCAATACCACAAACTAAAGAGAGAAGATATGAAAACAAGCAAAAATGCGAAGACGCTGTCAGCAAAGGAGGATATGATGACCTTAAAAAAATATTCTGTTGGTATCATTAGTGTAGTGATCCTATTGGTTGGCTGCTCCAATCCGGCGGGAGATAATACGGGAAATAAAAAAGTCCACAAATTTACTGTTGGATATATGTCAAATCTCGTGGCGGACATTGGAGACGCAACGGCGCTGGGAATTGTGAAAAAGACGGTTCCCGCAGGCAGGAATGCGCGGGCGGCGGCAAATAATAGGGTCGAAAAAAATTACCTGGTAAAAACAACCGTGGATTATTCTGCCGGTACCGTTGAATGGGACGAAAACAGCCTGACCAGCGTAACGTTTAAAAAGAAAACCACGGCAGCCGAAACAGTAACCATTCCGGTACTTGACGGGCAGGGGAGTCCTGTATTTGACGAAGACGGCAATCCTGTTGTGAAAATTGTTGAAGAGACCCAGACCGTAACCCAGGAGGAAATACCCGCGCAGGTGAACAAACTGTATGTATACAACACCTATTCCTTTATACAGTTTGTCCCTGTTGATACGGATTTTGTGCCTGATATCCGCCCTGATCCACAATCAGGCGGTAATAATCCGGATGGTCATTATTATTACGATGCATGGAACTATTACAATGATGATTATCATCAGAGTTTTATTATCGAAAACCGCACGGGAAACATTTATTCTTTGGGGGACGATATTCACATTGAGTCAATACTTTTCGGCTTGATAAAACTAGAAGACAGTCCCTACATATATGATTGCAGGATAAAAGACAACGGTGAACTCGAAATATTCAGCCTTTTTCAAAATACAGCGGTAAGTGTATCCGGGTATTTTAAGGATAAGCACGGGAACAACTATATTCTTAACGATTCATTAGCAGAGAAAGATACGGAGACTAATACTTGCTATGGCGGCTATGGCTATGGCAATGCCGCCAGCTATTTTCTTGCCACGGACGGTACAGCTCTAGGTGTTATTGACCGTACGATTGTGGTAATGGAAAGTCAGCTTGCAAGCCGCCCGGTAAGCGCCGAAGATGAGTTTGATTTTGATGCAGGATTTGCAGGCAGGGGGTGGATTGAAGGCGTTAACGGGCTGGAACTGGAAGATGTCTCTTTTACTGGCATTACCAAAATTACCAAAATTAAAAATAAAAAGGTCTATAGTGTGTCCACGGAAGGCGATCCTTCATATCCATACAACAATCGCATTTCCATTAAAAATACCGGCGACCTTCAAACAGGATATGATCTTGTAATGGAATATGGTTCATGGTCACACTGGCCGGTACGGTATGATATGTTTATATCCACAATTGGCGGACTCTACGGAACACAGGACGGCAAAGTGTATTACTACAAAATCGACTACGATAGGATAGCAACAGATTTTGAAAATGAATATGCTTCTGAAAGATGGCACTTAAAGAACACAACATGGGAGAGTTTGACCCCTATTCTTGAAGGTGTTAGATTTGTAAGGGCTGGCGTATGGGAAAAAATTACCATTAACAGCCGGGATGAATATACCTATGTTTTTAAAGATGTTGGGGGAGAAAGCATCCCTGTTATCATAAAAACTTCCGAGTATGTGGCGGAAGATCGGCAGCTTATTACCCTAAAGCCAATAAACAGGTAAAAAATGAGGCTTCATTAGTATATGCGGATAATATTTAGGCCCTCCCCGGAAGCGGCAGGCTAATACCAGGCTCTTTGCGCTGATTGGGGGGCAGCGGAAGACCGGTGCAGGCCGGGCTGGAGCGCGGGGGGGCGGGCGATGTCCACCCCGGTTTTGGGAAAATGTTTGGAAACAGCCCCCCCTTATGAATTTTCGGGGTCAGGTTCAGAATTCCAATTGACATAATATAGTCTGGAAGATATGCTTAATTATTGTGGACACTAAAAAATATGTACTTATCGTAACCGATGGCGCTGACTCAACGGTCCGGATAGCGGAACAGATTGCCTCGGAACTGAAAAAACATGATGTGGTTGTTCGGAAAGTCTCCGATTTTGCCGGTACTGATATACTCCCGGCGGATGCTTTTTTTCTGGGCTGTGAACAGCCCAATCCCCCTTCTTTTGCCTATCTTTCGGAGCTTTTGCGGCATATTAATCTGGCGGGGCGGCCCTGCGGGGTATTTTCCCCAGATTCCGCCAAGGCGCTGACCTACCTTACCGGCCTGGTCCGTGATTGTGAAGCGGTTCCGGGGGAGCCTTTTATGGCAAAAGACGGGGCCGCCGGGTTGAAACAGTGGGTAAAGAGTATCCTGTAATGGCCGCGGAACCGCTTAATCTTGATGATTACATCGGAAAAATTCCCGATTTCCCCAAAAAAGGGGTGTTGTTTTACGATATTACCAGCATTTTAGCCGCTCCGCTGGCTTTTCAGTTCTGTATTGATCAGATGGCCGGGATTTACCGGGATAAACGCATTGATGCGGTGGCGGCCATTGAGGCCCGGGGTTTCCTGTTTGCCGCCCCCTTTGCGGTCCGCATGGGGGTTCCCCTCATTTTAATCCGCAAAAAAGGCAAACTTCCCGGAAAAACCATGACCAAAAAATACCAGTTGGAATATGCGGAAGCGGAAATTGAAATTCATCCCCATGACGTACCAGCGGGCAAGCGGGTGTTATTGCTGGACGACCTCATCGCCACCGGGGGCACTCTCCGGGCATCCCGGGAGCTTATCTCTGCCTGCGGTGCGGAGGTTCCTGAAATTTTTGGCGTGGTAGGGCTGCCCTTTCTCCATTATGAGGAGGCATTGAAACCGACCCCTGTCCGGACCCTGATCCAATACCATTCGGAGTGAGCCTCCGGTACTGTAGAGAAAGGGATATAAAAAGCGGGAGTAATTCGCCCAACAGGATGGTAGGCGTGAAAAAACTACAATTTCGAGGCTTTCCCAAAAGTCCGGTTTTTCGGAAAGCCGCCTTGGATTTTCTTTTGCCGGTTACGGCTTTTGCGGTGTTAATGGTTTCCTGTATAACCCAGGATCCCCAAAAGCTCTACCCCGACATGGTGGCCGACCAGGACCCCGTTTCGGTGGGAATCATTGACGCGGAATTTGAGCGTCTTTTTTTTGCGAAACTGGACAAGCAGGACGTGGAAGTTTTCTTTCTTCCCCGCTATAACGCGGTGGCCCTTGATTTTAGGTATCAGCTTACCAATTACCGGCAAATTTGGAGCCGGGAAGGGCGGGAACTTTTTATCAAAGCCGTTGAATCTTACAAGGCCGATTACGCCGCGAGAAACCTGGATCGGAAATTTTCCAAAACCCGGCGGGCCTATGGAAAATTCAAGGGAAAGCTGGAGTGGTCGTATTCCAAACATTCTGAATCAAATGTCTCTTCTCCCGTCATAGAGTTGGGGTATAGTTTTCAGGGGGAAAAAGGAAAGGAAACTCCCTTTTTTACCGTTACCCAAAAAGCCGCCCGGGAAGAATCCTCCCGGCAGAGCGACAGCGAAAAACTTGACTCAGTCCCCATAAAAATGTTCTTTACCCGGGAGCAGGCGGATGAGCTGATCAGGGTTATTAACCAGGAAAGTTTGATGAGCGCTCTGGTATTTTCCCATGATTATGATCAGCCGAAAGATGAGGATTACGGGGAAGCGGATTTTTAGCAGGGCACCGGCATTTACTTTTTTTAAGCCGGACTGGGCGCATTTTTGCGTGCCGGGCACGCAAAAACCGGGCTTTCCGCTCCAATTCCTCGGAATTGCTCCGCAATTCCTCCGGTAT
>JAIRNJ010000068.1 GCA_031258115.1 Treponema sp.
AACTCCACGATGTTGTCCGACCTGAATATCCGGGCGATGTTCTTGTCGATAGCCAGGTCTTTGGGCTTCTTAATGATAAGCAGGTCAACCCGGAGCGGTTCGGCGGTAAGCTGGTACTCGTACTTGAACTCCAGGACATCCCGATACTCGGCCAGTTCCCGCTGGAGAGCCTGGAGAAAGGCGGGATGCCATTTCAGTTTTTCGGGGCCTCCTCCGCGTATGCGGGCTTCTGGGCCGGGCTTTATAGTGTCCATGGCGGGTTTAGGGTATAACAAAACCGGAACAGCCGCAACACGCATAGGGGGACGATCAAGCGGCCATTCCGAATTCACAGCCCGTCCAGCGCCAAATGGCGTTTAGAGACCGGGGCCCATTTCGAGGATTAGTTCGATTTCACCGCGGGAAACTTTGTAGTTGGCGGCCAGTTCTTCGATTGTCCAGCCTTGCTGGCGGAGTTTGTGGATGTTTTCACGGTCACGGGGGGGAAGGCTGCCCTGGGATTCGGGGGGCTGTTTTTTGCTGTCTTTGGAGGAAGTACGGCGGAGCTTATCCAGAACATCCTGATTTATCTCTTCCAGGCGGGTTTCCGCACGGGCAAGCCAGTCGCGGGCCTTGTTCATCTCTTCGATGCGGCTTTCGATGGATGCGAGGGTATCGTCCAGCAGGATGATCTTGTCGGAAGCGTCCTGGGCCTTGCGGCTTTCCGCGGCAAGTTCCGTTACGGCGGCCTTGCAGGTTTCGATTTCGGTAAAGAGGGTCTTTAATTCTCTGTCTGCAAGGCGGATCTCTTCTTCGGTTTTCTGGAGATCGGTAAAGTTACGGTCTATGCTGTCACTGGTCTCCTGGAGCGCGGCGTTTTTCTTCTCTATACGCTGATAGCGTTCCTCGGTTTCCCTGATAAGATCGTCCAGGCGGCGGAGTTGGACCTGAACGGCCTGGATCGTGTCGTCGGAGGAGGTAACCTGGGCAAGTTTTTCTTCCACGGCCTGGGATGTCTGGATAACACGGTCGTAACGGGCTTCAATCTGGTCAATCTGATGCTGGACGTTGATAAAACGGTTCATGCGGCTGGAAATATCGTCTTCCAGGCGCTTGATTCGTAAAAATTCGTTCTCAAGCCGGGCCGCTTCGCCTTTGTAGGCCTCCAGTTTGTCCATTTCTCCCCTGAGGTCTTCAATATAACGATCCAGTTCCCGTTTTAGTTCGTTGGTACGAAGGAGTTCCTGCCTGACGGAATCGGCTTCCTGGCCTACTTCGTTGATACCGCCCCGGATACCGACAAGTTTTTCGTCGCTTTCCTGGGAGAAGTCCCGGATGCGGCGGCGTATCTCCTCCAGGGAACTGTCCAGATCCCGCAGTTGGCCTTCGTTCCGGCTTTGCCATTCATCCAATTCCCGCTGGCGGTTTTTAAGGGTTTCCGACATTGAAAGGCTGTAACGGCCGATTTCCGCTTTGGCCGCGGCTTCGGCATCCCGGCGGGTATCCGCCAGATCCGTTTCCATCTGTGTACGGAAGGCGACCCGCTCTTCGTCTACGGAACGGAGTGTTTCCCGGATACTGCTCCCAAAGGCATCGGTTTCCTGTTTGAGTTCCGAGAGGGAGGCCAGAAGGGTTTCCCGGCGCTCCGTCAGGCTGTTTCGCACTTCTTCCGCAAGGGAATGTTCCATTCCAAGGCGGTTTTTTTCCGCTTCGGAAGAAATATCCGAAAGTTTCTGTTCCAGGCTTTCCTGCCATTCCAAAAGACGGCTGTCTACGGCGGTACTGCGGCGGGAAAGATCGGCAAAAAAATCATCCTCAAAGACCTTGAGGTTTTCCGAAACATTGTCGTAGGCCCGCTCTTTGAGCGCGTTAAGCTCCTCTTCCACGGAGCCGATTTCGGATCTGAGGGTTTTAAGCTGGGTATCGAAGGCGGCGGCGGCATCCTGCCGGCTTTGGGCCGCCGTTTCTTCAAAGCGGGCAAAATCGTTCCGGAACCGGCTTACGGTCTCCGCCATGGCGTTACGGAGTTCCCGGTCGAGTCCTGAGGCATCGTCCGCAAGCTTTTCCAGAGCCTTGAACTGCCGGGCCTGGGCTTCCCTGTGTTCCGCAAGGCGATCCGCGGCCGTCCGGAGGGCCTCTTTTTCCATATCCGCCGCAACTGCCGCGAGGCGTTCTCCGGCTTCTTTACCAATGGCGGCCCATGCGTCTTTCTGTTTCTCCATGGCTGTATTCAATTCGGCGCTGAGGCCGGCCCAATCTTCCCGCTGGGTCTTCATGGCGCTCTCTATATCCCGAATCTCCTGAATATCCTTCTTCCATTCTTCCTTGAACTGTTTCCGCCGTCCTTCAATCTCCTGCAGATCGGTCTTCCACTGCTCCCGGTGGGTCTTGAGGCGATCCTGCAGATCGGCCGCCATAGTTTTGGCTATGTCCTGGCCTGAACGGAGTTTCTCTTCCAGGCTGCTTTGAAGGCGGTGGAGGCGATCCTGGGCCTGATCCCGGAGTTTGACCAGGGCGGCTTCCTCCATCTTGTCGGCCCGCTGGCCCGCGCGTTCAACCGCAGTGGCGAGGGTCTTGTTGATCGTTTCAATATCCCGGTTGAGGGAAGCTTTCCGCTCCGTTTCGATCTTCTCCACCGCTTCCCGGTGATCCTCCACGATGCGTTCAATGGTTTCCGCCCGCGATTCAAGGCCGGAAACGAGGCTCTTTACCGAAGCGAGGGTTTCTTCCCTCATGTTTTCCATTATGCGGATGTTTTCCTGTTCCACGCGGTTTCCCATGGCGGAAAGACTCTGTTCCAGCGCGGCTATCTTTTCGGCCTCCGTCTTTTCCAGAGCGCTCAGCTTCTCGGTCTGGGTTTTTTCAATGCCGAGCATCTTTTCCCTGGCTTCGTTTATCCGCTTGCCGGTATTCTCCACAAAGGCGGACTCTTCCCGTATGCGGGCCAGGTTTTCCTGTACCCGGGCGGTCATCCTGGCCAGCTCCGAGAGGGACTTGTCGTAAGCGCCGATCCGCTCTTCAATTTGATTGATCATGGCGGACTTTTCGGCCATCTCTTCTCTGGTAAGCTGCTGCAGTTGCCGCATGAGCTCGCCGGCTACATCCCGTTCCGCACCGAGCTGTATGCTGAAATCCCTGACTATTTCCCCCTGTTTTTGCGCATACGCGGCAAGGTCTTCCTTGGCGTTTTCCACAAATTTACGGAGGTTGATCTGGGCGCGGCGGTTCCGATCCATCTGATGAAAAAGGAAGAGTACGATGACAACTATGAGGAGTGTAATGAGGTTTCCTACGGTAAAAAAGCCCATTTCAGTTAACGTAACACATAACTCTGCAATTGGCGATAGCTTTTAAAACAAAAGAGGCCGTCCCGCGTGAAGGAGGGCTTTTTCCATACGGCGGAGCCGACAAGGGCGGCCTGCATGCCGGTTCTGAGGGCGCCTTCGGCATCATAGGAGAGACTGTTGCCCACATAGAGGATCTTTTCCGGCGGCAGATTGAGGCGGCGGGCAAGTTCCATGAAGGGCAGCGGATCGGGCTTGAGCGCGCCCAGTTCCTCGCTGCAGAGCGTAAGGCTGAAAAAGTCCATGATACCCAGGTTGCGCAGTTTTATATCCGGAGGAAAGTCGGAAAGCAGAGCCAGGGGAAGACCGCGGTTGTGGAAAGCTTCCAGGCATTCCCTCACGTGGGGGAAGAGGCGGATCTTCCTGAAATACTCCGCCCAGGCCCGGTAGATTTTGTCTTCAATCGCCGCCTTAATCTCCCCGGAGGGACGATTGAGCATAGCCGCAACCAGTTCCGCCTGGCGTTCATAGAAGGGGGCCGGGGGCAGGACTCTGTTTCCCGCAGCCTTTTGTTTGAGCGCCTCTTCCTGCTCCCTGCGTATCCTGCCGCGGGCCCTGCCGAAGGCGATCATGAGAGGCCAGTGCCGCAGAAGAAACGGGATAATCCTTATGTTAAGGCGGTAGTTGGGATAGAGAGTACCGTCAAGGTCAAAGGCGATGGCGGAGAAACGCATTGAACTATCATACCAAAAAAGGAGAAAATGGTGAATAGGGACGGTTCCAAATTTAAGTTTTTCGGAACAGGCTCCTGCGGCATGGAATTATTGTCAAATTTACGCTTTGGAGGTATATAATGACGCCTATGGAAACTATTCAACTGAACGGGAAGAATCTTTCTCTGATAAAAGGGCCGGTGATCACGCCGAAGTATCAACGGCAAACCGGAACCATGCGGATTGTGCATATAGGACTCGGGCATTTCCACCGGGCTCATCAGGCTGTCTATCTGGATGAACTGCTGGCTTCCGGAAAGGAAAAATTCCTCATTTTTGAGATGAATCTTGTTGCCGATCCGCCGGGGCGGGCGCCGGACAGGCTATTGGGGAAGCAGGATTATCTTTACACGCTGATAACCAGGGGCGACAGGGAAGAAGTGCGGGTTGTAGGCTCTATCGGGAGCTACCTCAATGCCGCGGGGGCAAAGCAGAAGGCCATTGAAAGGCTGGCGGCGGAAACGACGGAGCTAATCACCCTGACGGTAACGGAAGGGGGCTACCATTACAATCAGCATACGGGAGAACTGCTGCCGGACGATCCTGCGGTAAAAAACGATCTGGAAAGGCCCGGTTCTCCTGAAACTGCGGCGGGTTTTTTGGCCGCGGGCCTGGTTTTGCGGTATAAAACCAACAAAAAGCCCCTGAACATCCTCTGCTGTGACAACATTCCTGCCAACGGAAAACTTCTCCGCTACTGTGTGTTCAGCCTGCTGCGGGAGAACGCCCCGGAGATCATCCCCTGGGTTGAAGATTCCGTCGCCTTTCCCTCTTCCATGGTGGACAGGATCACGCCGGGAACCACGGAGGAACGGGTTAAAGAACTGGAAAAGCTTTACGGCATTGCCGATGCATGGCCTGTTTTTGCGGAAGATTTCATTCAGTGGGTGCTGGAAGACAATTTTGTGACAGGTGTTAATGCTCCGCGTGTTCCCGATTATGCCGCGGCGGGGGTCCGGCTTGTAAAAGACGTGGAGCCTTATGAACTGGCGAAGATGAGGCTCCTCAACGGCAGTCACTCCGCCCTGGCCTATCCTTCTTACCTGCTCGGTTACCGCCGGGTGGATGAGGCCATGCAGGATCCGCTTATCCGTGATTTTATCCGGAAACACTATATGGAAGAAGTCACCGTGACCCTGGCTCCGGTACCGGGGATAGATATTGAAGCCTACAAGGATACCCTTATCCGCCGTTTTTCCAACAAAAATACAGGGGACGCGGTGCTGCGTCTGGCCTCCGAAGGTTCCAGCAAGATCCCCAACTTCATGCTGAAACCCCTCTGTGAGGCGGTAAAGAAGAGGCTTCCCCATACAAATATGATCTTTGCCCTTGCCGCGTGGGCCCGTTTCCTCTCAGGTGAAGATGAGGCGGGAAAATCCATTCCCATTGAAGACGCACGGGGAGCGGAAATTTCCGCGGCCGCGAAGAAGGCTCAAAAGGTTCCCGGCGTTTTCCTGAAGACGGTGGGCCTTGAGGGTTTAAGCGGGGAGGAGTTTGCGGAACTTGAAAAGAATTTCGCCGGGATTCTGGAAACAATCTACCGTAAAGGCATGAGGGAGGCGCTCAGCGGAATCCGTACCAAGTTAACATAGTGGCCGGGATAACGTGACTGAAAGCGGCTGAAGGCTGTTTCCGCGGCGCTTTCAAAGACGGCGATACGGAATTCACCTTCATCGTTGAAATAGGGAAGGAGGACCGCTATGTGGAAATGCTGCCTGAGCCGCAGTGAAAGATACTGATTCTTCCGGGGAGGGCCGCTCATCTCGGCGTTGATCGAGGCAAGATAGGCCGTTCCCGGCTCGTCGAGGGCCAGGGTATAGAGCAGGGGCTGGAGGCCCTCCATGCCGAAGCCTGCGTTTTCAATGTAGCCCGGGTAGGATCGCTCGCCTTCCGGGGAAGAAGTTTTGGGATTCCGGAGGATCATCTCCGAAAAGAAAGATTCCCGTACTTCAACTTCTTCGATTACGGCAGCCCCCGGAGAGCGTAAAACCGCCGCGGCACTGAGCGCCAGATTGCGAGTCCAGTCCAGACCGAAGAAAGGATCGCGCAGTTCCTCAAAGGCTTCGGTGAAGGAGGAGCCCCGGTTCCCCGCGGGCGCCTTGAGCGGGGCAATGGGAAGCAGGGCGCCGGTATAGGGCTTGAGGAGCAGATCTATTATCCATTTTGCAAAACCTGAGCAGTTGAGGCCCTGTTCGCCTTCCTGGGGCCTCCCGTCCTTTATAAACACATAGTTCCCGTTTTCGTCTATGGCTCCGTCATCCAGAAAATTCAGGGCAGGCAGCTGCGGGCGGACGATTTTGATGAATTCTCTTATCTCCCGGTAGTTTGAAGGTTCCGCTTCAAAATATTTTCCGGGGAAACGGGCGCCGGCCAGACGGAGAACCTCTTCTACGGAAATTTCGTAAAGCCTCTCAAAGGGTAGCGGAATGGGCTGGGAACGGAGGACATAGGCATCGTAGAGCACCAGATCCATGAGGCATTTATCCCCTGTCCAGGGCCGGAATTGGACATAGGTAAAGGCGTCGCTGCGGAGAAATACCCGGATACGGAGAGCTTCTCCCGTATCTCTGCGGCGGGAGAGCGCCCAGGAACCCTGGGCATAGCCGGGGAAAGAGCCCGCCGTTCTGCCGGCGCCGGACTCCCTGGCGATCACTATGTTGAATTCTCCCCCTTTGGATTCAGTCCGTATCTCTACCCTGCCACCCCCTGCCAAATTCCGCCTTTCGGAACCTTTGGCAAGTACCCTGCCGGGGACTTCGAGAAGCCAGGTATCCCGGATTTCCAGTCTGAGGGCGCTGTCGTCGGCGATGCGGTTTAAGGGGAGATCTCTTCCTGAAACGGAGAGGGGGAGGAAAACCAGCAGGGTAAAGAGGAATTTTGGCTTCATGATCTATATAATTATCGGAAAATTGAGACGGATCCAATGCAAAACACGGATTTTTTTCTTTACTGCATTTCATGGAATTGCATTTCATGAATGATTATGTTTGAATTAAGGGAAGAGGGTGCCATGAAACTATATAGCCGCGGGCAAGTCATATTTTTTTCGGTTTTAAGTTGTCTGCTCCTTGTTCTTCTTGCCTTGGGGCTGGGTCTTTTGGGTTTCTCACCAAAAAAGAACGTGGAAACAGAGCTGGAGGAAGTTTCCGTTACGCCGGAAGAGGCGGACGATCCGTTTTTGAGTCTCAATCTGCGGCAATCGCCCTATACGGCGCCCAGAATGGGAAATGAGGGGAGGCCCGTGGCCGATCTCCTTCCCTATACCGAGGATGAACGGGAAAATATCAATATCTATGAGAAGCTCAACCAGGCGGTGGTAAATATTACTACCGAAACGGTGGCGATCAACTGGTTTCTGGAGGCGGTTCCCCAGCAGGGCGGTTCAGGTTCGGGTTCGATCATTGATACGCGGGGTTATGTTTTAACCAACAATCACGTTATAGAAAATGCCAACAAGGTGTTTATCAATCTGGCGGACGGCAGTCAGCATGAGGGAAGTCTCGTTGGAATGGATCCGGAAAACGACATTGCCGTTCTCAAATTCGATCCGCCAAAGGGCGTGGAACTGAGGACGATTCCCTTCGGCAGTTCGGATAATCTTAAGGTGGGGCAGAAGGTGCTGGCTATCGGGAACCCGTTCGGCTTTGAACGGACGCTGACGGTGGGCATCGTTTCCGGGCTCGGGCGGCCCATACAGACGGACAGACAGCATATCATCCGGGACATGATCCAGACCGATGCTTCGATTAATCCCGGCAACTCGGGGGGGCCTCTGCTGGATACCCAGGGCCGGATGATTGGGATCAACACGATGATCTACTCCCCTTCCGGGGCTTCCGCGGGCGTGGGTTTCTCGGTGCCGATAAATACCGCCAAGCGGGTGGTTGCCGAACTTATCCAGTACGGAAAGGTGCGGCGGGGCTGGATAGACGCTACCGTAGTGCAGATCTTCCCCGCGCTGGTGCGCTATGCCAGGCTTCCGGTTAATTCGGGGCTTCTGGTTTCCCGGACTATCCGGAACGGTAACGCGGAGCGGGCCGGTATCAGGCAGGGAAGCGAGGCCATACGCTACGGTTCCAGCGTCATCTATCTGGGAGGCGATATTATCACCATGGTGGACGGGATGGAAACTTCAAGCCTTGCCGATCTTTACTCCGCGCTGGAAGACAACAAGCCCGGAGACAGGATAAAGGTTGAAATTGTCCGGGGAGGAAAGAAGAGTACGCTGGAGCTCACCCTGGCGGATCGGGAAGAACTGCTGACCAGATAGGAGCAGGCTCCTGAATATGAATCCCTGCTTTAATAGATAATTCCAACCAGGAAGCCTGCGAAGGCGGTCATAATCTCCGGCTCCGGCTGGTAACGGGCGCCGCCGAGGAGGCTGAAAACCAGGGTGGAGGGATAGAACTTGAACTCGCCTCCGAACTGGAGGGAAGCGAAACCGGGTTTTTTCAGATCGAAGGCGGGGCGCAGGGAGGCGCCAAGGCTGAATGCAGGCTGCTGAAAGAGGAGACCTAGGGGAAGCAGGATATGGGGCGCGCCGCCTTCGCTGATCTTTGACCAGGGTTCATACCAGAGGATGCCGGGGCTGAAAAGCAGGGAGAGGGGTATGGGGAAACGCCAGGAGAGGGGGACGGCAAAAC
>JAIRNJ010000167.1 GCA_031258115.1 Treponema sp.
CCGGTGGCAAAGAGGCCGCACTGACTGTCCCGCAGGCGTATCCCCGCCTCATCGGGGCGCTCGTCCCGGGGGCCCCAGAGCAGGACCGGCAGATTCATTTTCCGCGCCAGGTCCGCCACCGCGTATTCGGTACCGAAGTTGCAGTGCGGAAAGAAGAGGCCGTCCACGCCCGCGGCGCTGAATTTATCGATTATCTTGGGTACCTCATTGATATCGTAGAAAAGACCTTCGCTGTTGAGGTCGTCTATGTCAACGATGCGTATCCCCAGCTCTTCAAGGCGCTTTTTCGTGAGGTTCCGGTATTTCAGCGCGTCGGGGGCGCTGAAGATGCTCCGCCTGGTAGGGGCGTACCCCAGGGTGATTTTATTCATGATCGACTCTTCCTTTAGAAAAGGATAACTTAAAAAAAAGCATGTGTCAATAAAAAAATACAAAAATAAATAAAATTATTTTCGATATATATTGATTTATTTCTTTTATTTGTGAATGAACAGAGGGCACTCCCCATACAAGGGGATTTCGCTCAACACGCTTGTTAAAGACGCGATTCGTCATTCGGTGGATCTTCTTTGACGGTAGCGGCTATTCCTCCGTCAAGAAAGGCGAAATAGTATAAACCAACCCGCCATCTTGACTAAGATGGACAAATAGACTATCATATAATCATGAAGACCTTATCTTTAGCAGAAGCAAAAACTCATTTTTCCGCAATTTTGAAAGATGTAGGATTAGGAAATGAGGTAGCCATATCTTATGGCAGGAAAAAAGAAACCATTGCGGTAATAATTCCATATACAACCTGGAAAAAATCAAAGAAACGGCAACTTGGTACATTAGAAGGAACGGTTACCGTTAAATTTTCAAAAGATTTTTCAATGACCGGTGAAGAGTTAATGAATTCATGAAATATCTTGTAGACACGCATATTTTATTGTGGTCATTTATCGATCCGGGAAAATTAACTGAAAACATAAAGTCGATATTGTTAAATGACGACAATGAAATTTATTATAGTCCCATCAATCTATGGGAAATATCGATAAAATACGCGTTAAAAAAATTGCGCTTAAATGGTTTAACGCCTGAAAAATTTTTCGAGGAATTGGAAGATAGTTATTATACTTGCAAAGAAATGGACAATGCAACGACAATAACAAATTATAAACTACCTATGTACCATAAAGATCCTTTTGATAGATTTTTGATATGGGAATCAATAAGGAATGATCTTATATTATTAAGCGTTGATAATACATTAATACAATATAAAAAAGATGGACTAAAAATAATGTTTTAAAAAACGTCCGGCGATACTGGTGTTAGAATTGGAAAAGCTGGGAAGGATCGCGGGGAAGGCGGTCTGCGAGATGAGCGGGAAGGAACGGTGGGGGATATTTTTCAAAGATTAGAGTTGTTCAGAAACTTCAGTTTCTGAACAACAACCGCTTGAAAATGGCAAAATGCGGAGCATTTTGCAGGACTTGTTCGAGAACCAACCGGGTTCTTGAACAAGTCTATTACACCGATCCCGAGAGGCAGGATTTGTTAGAGGTAATCATGAAGGCAGAGGAGGGCATAGCGATGGCGGGAGAGATAGCGAGGGGATTCACGAAGGAAGAGGAAGAATATTTTTACCGGATAAGCAAAGAGAAGTACCTTTTGGACATGAGGGCGCACGCGGAGGAAGCGGTAGAGGAAGCCCGGATAGAAGCCCGTGCGGAAGCTCGTCGGCAGGATCTTGAGGCCGCCAGAAAGATGAAAGACCGGGGCTTTTCCCCTGAGGAAATCGGGGAACTGCTGCCCCGTTTGACCCCGGAAGACATTCGGTAATCCGCGATTCGCCGTTCGGCGGCTTTTCTTTGACGGCAATGGCCGTACCTTTCCTGCTAAAAAAGGGCGGGAAACACGCGGAGAAAAAAGTTCGTGTTTCCCGCCCCTGGTTTGAATGATAGTTTCCGAAAATCCCTTAGGGGTTATTATTCCACCGTAATAACCACCTGCTGCCGGTTCATAGCGGGAACATACCCTGCATCTTCGCAAAGAAGTCGGCGATCATGGTCCGCGTGTCCAACTCGTCGTAGACGCGAATATTGCGCGGGTTTGGGTTCGGATTTGGATTTGCCATATTGTAGGAACCATCAGCGTTGAACAGCCGCGCCTCCTCGGAGTGATATGTGCTCGAACCGGTGTCCAGTCCATACGCCCCCATGAGCGCTGTCAGAAGCACCAGGGGGTTATCGCCCAGTGACCACGTTTCACCCATATTGAAACCCGTGCCATATATTCCAACAAACGACTCGAACAGCCATTTGCCAAGTTCGCCGTAGGGGTAGAGGTCCCGTCTCATCTCCGTCATCGATACATAGGACCGCCCATAGGCGTTACTGGGAACCTGCCAGATTTCGACATCGGAGCCGAAGACCACGTTGGCAGCGTTGACATCTCTCATGAGGTTGGACTCCCCTGGTCGATTGTTTATATAGTCATTGCCGCCAATCCACACGAGTGTGATATTTGGGATGATTGACGGATCGATCAGGATCGCGCTGGCCACGTCGGTGAGACTACCGCCTACCGTGACAAAAAGTTTTTGGTAGAAACCATAGGAACCGGAGGAATCCGGCGGGGCAGTTGGCGGGACGAAATTTTTTGCGGCCTCGACCAATGCGAGGGCTCCGTCGCTACGAATCGGTGTATTCGTATCAACGAGGGCAGTCGCCGCACCCAAATAGCTGGGTACATCGGTAACCCCCGCCATCTTCAGGATCTGGTCGTGTTTCTCCTTCGCAGTATCCGGGCCTGAATTTGGGCGGGAACCAGCGGAAGTTCCTACAAGACCTACAAGTTGGGTGGACTTGGAGATAACGGCGTGCGCCACAGCGGTCAGGCCGTCCGGATCGCCAGACGAGTCATTCAACATGAAAACCTTGGCGCGGACGCCGGCGGGGTGCTGGTAGGGATCGTATGCCCCGACTCCGGTATATTCGGTGGGGTTGTCGCATCCGGTTAAAACCAGCGGCAAACACAGGGCAATCAGGACAAACAGGGTAAATACCTTACTTGTCTTGCACACGAGAGTAAAATTGGTCTTTCTTTTAAATTTTTCTTTTTTTTGCATATCTGCCTCCTAAAAATTTTATGGGCTATTCTAAGCCCGGTTCTCCTTTTTACTGGACTGTTACAACTATACGCTGCCAGGAAGTTAAGCTGGGAGTCCCGTTATCAGTAGCTTCGGCAATAATGTGAATAGTACTGCCGGAGTCGGCATTATCAGGAACGGTAAAAGTGATTGCCGAGTTAAATTCTGGAATACCCGCATCGCCGGTATAGGTATCGGCTTCTTTATACTGCCACCAGCGGACATGAACTTGGTTATTATCAGGGTCGCTCAAAGAAGCGGTAAGGGTAATTGACGTGCCTTTCGCCGCCCTAAAGTCAAGAGTTTCGTCTCCGGTGATATTGTTGGAAACGGCAATTACCGGTTCATGGTTACATTCCTCAGGCGGTTTGATACTCCATTGTAGACGGGTGGCAAAGTCATTCATCATATATCCGAACCAGCGCGCGGCAGCTGAGTCATTCGTATTCTGGGAAGTTTCGTTGTCTTTGTTATACTCGCCAGCCCCGGTAGTCCAGGTATCGGCAGGGCTGTTGGTCCACATATCGGGAGTCACGCCTACTGGGAAAACAGAGGTTCCGTTATCGGTGATATTGGGTCTTCTGATCTGACGGCCGCCCCAGCCGCCCCAAGTGGGATGTTCCCAGGAACGCAGGCCATTATCCACCAGTAGCGCCCAGTTGGAAGAGTCCCCTTCGGAA
Source organism: Treponema sp. (assembly GCA_031258115.1). GTDB lineage: Bacteria > Spirochaetota > Spirochaetia > Treponematales > Breznakiellaceae > JAIRNJ01. The sequence continues at coordinate 3,820 of JAIRNJ010000167.1, forward strand.
ACCCAGTCGCCATAAACTCGCATCCGCACGGGATGATAACCCATTCCGGAAATAATTTCTGACTGTTCGTCCAGTTTAGCGGGATCCGTTTCCTGGTAAAGCCAATAAGGAATATCGTTAGTCCCCCATGTGCTACCGCGGGCACGGACTCCGGCAATTGTGTATATTGCGCCCAGAGGTCCAACATCGGTAACATTATTGAGTAACCAGAGGGCCTTCATCTTGTCCGCATCCTTTTCAAAAACAGCCTCCGCTCCTGAGTATCCCCAGATAATGCTTGAAACCTGGCGATGCTGAATATCGGGCCAGTACTGCCCTATTTCAGTTATGTAAGTTTGACCGGCTGTACCGCCATTATCCTGAAAACCAAAGGAAGTGATTACCAGTTTATTGCTGATTTTCTGCTTGAGCGATGACCAAACGGCATCGCTTTGATAAGTTTCCCGAATGGTCCTGAGCGCCCGGGCAACGGTGGTCATTCCGCCCCAGCATTGTATAAAGACTTTTCCCGGTGCATCGTCCATCAAGACCTTCACAATGAAATTTGAGCCCTCTGATTTCTGGGGAATAGCGGGGTTTCCGCTTATATTACCGTCGTAAATACTATGTCTTAGTTTATACGGTGGCGGATAATTGGTATCGTGTCGGACAAGGTTTTGGTATGCGTCTTCGTAGGCGTCAACGGCCAGATCAATGTGCCAGGACATCTTGTCGTTACTTGTATTACTTGTAATTGGCCAGTTAAAACCGTTATCTGTGGGAAGTACGCCGTAAATCAGGCCGCCAGGATAGCCGGTAAAGTGATATTGACTGTCGGAATAAATAAGGCCGATGATATTAATTTCATTGGCATAGAGCAGCATATGAGCCATAGAATTCAGATCGTCTACCTCCAGGTCGGTAGTAATAATAGTACGAATGTTTTCATTATAGGCGCTTGTAAGGGGAAAAGCAGAATTAGGATCTGAAGGACTGTTGGTGGGCTGTTCACAGCCGGAAAGGGCAATCAGGACAAACAGCGTAAATACCTGACTTGTCCTGTACACGGGGGTAAAATTGATTTTTCTTTTCATAAGTGCCTCCTAAAAATTTTATGGGCCATTCTAAGCCCAGGTTTCCTTTAGTTACGGAATGATGCTCTCCTGGATCGGACTGGGAGGGCCCCGCTTCCCGCTTCCGGTCTGCCACCGCAGGGCGATGTACACTTTCTTCCCCCAGTCGGGTTCCCCGAAAAACAGGGTGTGGATGGACGCGGTGGCCAGCTCCGATTCGGGGAGCAGCTTCGGGTCGTTTATCGGCGCGTCCGAAATTTTCCAGTAGATCACCGCCCCGCCGTACCCGTAGGGAATGGCCGCCCGGGAGGTCTCCTCAGGGTGCAGCCGGATCTTCAGCCTCCCCGGCCCGTCTATCTCGACGGTGAACACCGGGCTGGTCTCAGGCTTCCCGACGGGGCTCCGGTCGTGGTTCTCGTTGGGGACGCCCACCTGATCCCGCTCGGCGTCGGTAACCTTGTCGGAATAGCGTATATACTGGTTGATGAAATGCCGGAGGTACCGCTCGGAAATTTTGCGGACCCGTTTCTTCTCTTGCGTGGCCTGCGGGCTGTGCGGCGAGAGGGTAGGGGTGTAGGCGTTCT
>JAIRNJ010000208.1 GCA_031258115.1 Treponema sp.
CGGTGGTTTGCGCCGCCAGCCGGTATCCCCCCCCCCCCCCCCTGATCCTAAGGGACATACGAAAACGAATACTCCCCCGAACCAAGTTCCGCGCGGGCCCCGCCTTCGGCAGGACTGAATTCAATCCCGCCCATGGTTCCCGCTTTTGCCCCGGGCAGTATCAGGAGCGCAGTGGTATTGTGGGGCACCTTTACATTCACCTTCAACCCATTGTCCGATTTTTCCCAGCGTACCGAAAAGAGACCGTAGGCGGATTCATAGTTTGTTTCCGCCCAGGCAAGGGGGCCGCCGGGCAGGGGTTTTATGAGAGCCTTCTTGAAGCCAACAGTATCACTGTCGGTGTCAAGACCGCCCACGGAACTGAAGATCCAGTCGCAGACCGCGCCGTATGCGTAATGGTTGAAAGAATTCATATCGGCGCTCCACATGGTTCCATCGGGCTTGAGGCCGTCCCAGTGTTCCCAGATGGTGGTAGCCCCCTTGGTTACCTGGTAGAGCCAACTGGGGAAGTCTTCCTTGAACAGAAGTTCATAGGCCAGATCCGGCCTCCCGTTATCCGCCAGTACCCGGCAGGCAAAGGGGGTTCCCAGAAAACCTGTGGTCAGGTGATTGGTGTTTTCCTTGAGGAGTTCCACCAGGGTATCCAGCGTCCTCTTGCGGGCATGGGGGGGACAAAGATCAAAGTAAAGTGAGAGTATGCAGGCGGTCTGAGTCCGGGCGGCGATGCGGCCCCTGGGGCTAAAGAATTCCTCCCCGAACGAGGCAGCAATCTTCCGGTGAAGTTTTTCATACATTTCGGCATCTTCCTTTTTGCCCAGAAGGGCGGCGCTCTTTGACAGTAATTCTGTCGAATAGGCATAGAAGACGGTAGCGGAAAGATCGTTGGGGGTGGCGCCCAGATAACTTCCCTCTTTGGCATCCAGCGCAACCCAGTCGCCGAAATGGAAACCCGTATTGAAGAGCGTTCCGTCTTCGGCAACTCCCCGGATATAATCTACCCACTTCTTCATGTTTGGGTACTGCTCTTCCAGGATGGCCCTGTCTCCAAAGTATCTGTACATAGTCCAGGGAATGATCACCTCCGCATCCGCCCATGCGGTTGCTCCGGCAGGTTCATCCTGTTTTGAATCCCCGTGCTGATAGTCCTTGAGCACGTTGGGTACCACATGAGGCACCCTGCCGTCGGGAAGCTGGGAAACCGCCACATCACGGAGCCACTTTCTGAAGAAGGGGGCCGCTTCCATAAGAAAACTTGCCGAACGGCAGAATATCTGCGCATCCCCCGTCCAGCCCAGCCGTTCATCCCTCTGGGGACAATCGGTGGGAATATCCACAAAATTATCCTTCATGCTCCATTCGGTATTGATCACAAAGCGGTTCAAAAGTTCGCTGGAAGATGTAAAACTTCCCGTGGGCCTCATGTCCGAATAGACCGCAATTGCTTCAAAACTGTTCATGTCGAGGTTTCCGGGCCACTCATCAACCGCAATGTAACGGAAACCCTGAAAGGTAAAATGCGGACTGTAGCTTTCCTGCCCTTCACCCCGGAGGCTATACTCAATGGTCTGCCGGGCCTTCCTCAGGTTTTCGGTGTAAAAGTTGCCTTTTGCATCAAGAATCTCCGCATGGCGGATCTTTACCCTGTCGCCGGTCTTGCCGCTCACGGTAAAGCGTACATAGCCTGAAATATTCTGCCCAAAGTCGATAACCCGGTCTCCGCCGGGGGTGGTAAAGAGAGAGAGGGCCCTGAAATGTTCCTGTTCCTTAACGGGAAGCCCGTCTGCCGCCCTTAGCATGGAAACGTCATTGCTCTCCATATATGCCGGTTTCCAGCCCTGCTCCGTAAAACCGGCTTCACTCCAGCCCCGCTCTTCCTTCCGCGCGTCATAGATTTCGCCGTGATAGATCTCCGAGTAAAGCACCGGGGCCTTGTTGCGTTTCCAGTTGCCGTCGCTGCAGACAAGCTCCACCGTATCATCTTCATACACTACCCGGAGCTGGGCGATAATGGCGGTGCGTGCGCCGAAACAGTTCCGGTTGCCTATCCAGCCGGCCATGTCTCCCTTGTACCATCCGGGGCCAACCATGAAGCCCAGCGCATTGGGCCCCTGCTTAAGCGCGGCAGTCACATCAAAAGTCTGGAAGAGAATCCGGCTTCCATATTCGGTGAAGCCCGGCGTAAGCCTTTCATCCCCCACCCTTATCCCGTTGCACCATGCTTCGTAGATCCCCTTGGCGGATGCATATAAACGGGCGGACTTTATCTTTTTGGAGAGATTGAATTCCGTACGCAGCGCCGTCCCCTCGGAGACGGGTCCGGCATTTTCATCCTCAGCGCTGATAAACACCGCCTTCCATTCATCCTGTTTCAGCATGGAAACTTCAAACCATGCGCTTTCACTCCAGGGACTCTCTTCGCCCAGATTATCCCAAATCTTTACCCGCCAGAATTTCTTCTCAAAGGACGCAAGACTCAAACCCTTGCAGGAAACAAACTGCGATTCCCCCGAATCAATTTTCCCGGACTCCCAAAGTTCGGCATGAAAGTCTTCAAAGGAAGAGATCTGCAGACTATAGGCGCCCTGCAGAACGTTCTGTTTATCCGACTCAATTTTCCAACCGAAACGGGGCGTCCCGGTGTGAAGCCCCAGCGGATTTTCGCGGTACTCGGTACGAAGCTGAACTGCCTTTATCATATATGCCTCCAATTGATCTATTGAAAATCAAATTTTCATTATTGTAAATGGATAAAACAAAACCGGACAATGGAGTATGGAATAGAAGCCTCCTTTCGGCCTTTAGGTTCAATAATTCTACTGTCTGCAGGGGCTGCCATCAATCTTGACATTTATCGTATATTTTGTCAGGATTAAATACGAGGTTTTATGAATATTTGGCAGGAAAACGCGGAACTGCGCTTTGGGGTTATTGACCGTTCCGACCGGCTTACACTTTCCTCCGCATTCGACTTTTTCCAGGAACTTGCTATTAGCCATGCCGAAGTCTTGGGCGTAGGCCGGGATTCCATGGCGAAGACGGGGCAGGTCTGGATTCTTTCCCGCATCTCCGTGCAGTTTGACAGGCGGCCCCGCTACGGCGAAAAGGTTGTTCTGCGAACCTGGCCCCGGGGAAGCGAGAAGCTTTTTGCGCTCCGGGATTACGATATCCGGGACGAAAAGGACATCCCCATTGTCCGGGGACGGAGCGGCTGGCTCATCATAGACATTGAAAAACGGCGGCCCCTGCGGCCCCAGGCGATCATGACTGCCATGCCTCTCAACGAGGGGCTTGATGCTCTCATCGACGGCGGCGCCGGTCTTTCCGTCAGGGCGGGTCTCTCCAAAGCCGCCGAACGGACAGCCCGTTATTCGGATATAGACTACAACGGCCACGTAAACAATACCCGCTATATCCAGTGGATCCAGGATCTCATAGAATGTGAAACCCTGGAAAGGGCTTCCCGGATGCGGCTGGACATCAACTTTGTAAACGAAATAAGGCCGGGCGAAGTTACCGGTCTCTTTACCGGTCCCATTGAAGACAGCCCCGGGGTTCCTGCCCCCGGAGAGTGGCTTAAGGCCCTGCAGCAGGCCGAAGGCAAGGCGGAAAACCCTGTGGAACAGGCCCTGGCTATCGAAGGCCGCAAGGCCGGAACATCTTCCGAAGCCGCTCAGGTGAATTTCCGGGCTGAACTGCGGCTCCGGGGATAGATGAACTTTTCCAAAATCTCAATGGTTTCGGGACAAGTCCGGTTTTTTCATTTTTTAACAAAATTTTAACAAAATATATTTGACAAAATCTTCCGTTCATGATAGGTTTTGAAAGTAAAATGTTCGATTTTGAACACTATATGGGAGAAAAGGAACATGGCTTGCCATGAATGAAAGACAGCAGGAGATTTTGAACATTCTCAAAGGCCATGGCTTTGCCTCGGTTGGCGGACTCTCCAGCCATTTTGATGTTTCGGAGATGACCATACGCCGGGATCTGCAGATCCTGGAGGAAAACAGCTCCGCCCGCCGGGTACACGGCGGGGTAGTCTCCGCGATAAGCCTGGGACAGGAACCGGTTTTTGACGAACGGGCAGCAAGCCTTGTGGAGGAGAAAAAGATCATTGCGGATCTGGCATCTGAAATTGTAAGGGATAACAGTGTTATTGCGCTGGATACCGGCTCTACCGCACTGGCTCTGATACAACGGCTCACTTCAAAAAATAACCTTACCATCATTACTACCAATATCCATATCATGCTGGTGTGCCTGCAGCACCCGAACCTGAAGGTAATCGTTCCGGGAGGGGTTCTGCGTCCCTATGAAGGGTCGCTGGCGGGGGCAAGCACGGTGGAATTTCTCTCTGCCTGCCATGTGGATCAGTTTTTTATGGGAGTCGGCGGGATTGATGCCAAGGCCGGGGTTACCGAGTACAGTCTGGAGGATATTGCGGTCAAGCGGGCGCTGGCCGCCAATGCCCGGCAGGTTATCATACTGGCGGACTCAAGCAAATTCGGCAAAGTTACCTTCGCTTCGATCTGTCCCCTTGATGAAATCGACATGGTGATAAGTAATGAGGCTCCCGACAAGAATTATGCCAAAATCTTTGACCGGATCAATATTCCGGTAATATGTCCCCAGGGGATAAGCAAGGCCGGATAAAAAGGAGTACATGTAAATGAGTAAGGGCTGGATAAAAAAAAGTTTCGGCACGGCAAAACCGGTCATAGCAATGTGTCATTTCGATGCGCTGCCGGGGGATCCCAAATATGATATGAAGAAAGGGCTTGGCTGGGTTATTGACCGGGCCCGGAAAAATCTTGCGGCCCTGCAAAAGGGCGGCGTTGATGCGGTGATGTTTTCCAATGAGTTCAGCCTTCCCTACCTTACCAAGGTGGAACCCATAACACAAACCGTAATGGCCCGGATCATCGGAGAACTCAGGCAGGAGATTCATGTGCCCTACGGAGTGAATGTGCTTTGGGATGCCGGAGCAAGTGTGGAACTGGCTGTAGCGGTTGGCGCATCTTTTGTCAGGGAAATTTTTACCGGAGTGTACGCCAGTGATTTCGGCCTGTGGAACACCAACTACGGAGCGGTGGCCCGGCTGCGGAGCCGTCTGGGGGCAGGGGATGTCAGGCTGATGTTCAACATACTCCCCGAAGCAAGCACCTACCTTGGTCAGCGGAGTCTTGCGGATATTGCCAAAACTACGGTATTTAACGGAGAACCCGACATGATCTGTGTTTCCGGGATGAAGGCAGGGGCCGTAACCTCAACAGAAGCACTGCGGGAGGTGGTAAAGGCCGTCCCCGGTACGCCGGTGTTTGCCAATACCGGTGTCAACATTAAAAATGCGGCCGAACAGCTTTCCATTGCCGACGGGGCGGTTATCGGCAGTACTTTCAAAAAGAACAATGATTTCTTTGACATGGTAGATCAGGAAAAGGTAGCTCGATTAATGGATGCCGTCCGGGCAGCCAGAAAATAGAGAAAGGAGTGTAAAGATGAAGAAAATTGCGCTGGCCGTAATTCTCGTCACGGCTCTTGCCGCCGCAGTATTTGCAGGGGGCAAGAAGGATAATCAGGCAAAGGCTGGAGAGAAAAAGATCACTGTAGCAGTGGTTATGCCAAGCCCCCTGGGGGATCGTTCTTTTGTTGACAGTGCGGCGGCAGGGGTACGCCGGGCGAATGCGGAACTTCCCGTTCAGGCGGATATTATCGAAACCCAGGGGGTTCATGAACATGAAACCGCCATGAGGAGCGCCATCAACAAGGGCTATGATCTCATTCTGGGGGTCGGCCTTGATACCCAGATGATGCTGGATCTGGCTACCGAGTATCCCGATCAGATGTTTGGTTCCCCTTCAGAACTCTTTGCGGACAATCTGCCGCCCAACCTGGCCTCCCTGCTCATCAACGTGAACAAGTCCAGTTTTCTTGCCGGGCTTGCGGTCGGTTCTCTTACCAAAACCGGTAAAGTCGGCGCGGTTTGCGGCGGTGATGCCCCCGGGATCAACCAGTTCTTCTACGGTTTCAAGCAGGGAGTTCTGGTAAACCGGCCTGATGCCAAGGTTTATGTCAACTACCTGGGTTTTGATTTCTCCAACCCGACTCTGGGCAAGGAGAGCGCCATCGCCCTTTACGATGAAGGCTGTGATGTGATCTACCAGGTGGCCGGGCTTTCCGGTGAAGGGGTTCTGGCCGCGGCGGCGGAACGGAAACTCTACGCTATCGGTGTTGATAATGTTCAGGACAGTTTTTATCCCGGCAGCATTATCCTGAGCGTAATCAAGCGGGTAGATAACAGTACCTACAGCCTTATTCAGGATTATGTAAACGGCGCCTATAAAGGCGGTTTCCGTACCCTGGATCTTGAAGACGGAGCTACAGGCATTTCCTGGGACACCGGGGCCGATGATTTTGCAAAGAACGGCCCTGCCGACATGACGGCAAAACTGCCGGCCGTCAAGACCCAGATCGAAGATTACCGGAAACGGATTCTTTCCGGTGAGTACAAGGTCTACGATGCCCTGAAAGAACCCCTGTGGGATAATCTGAAATAGTTTAGCGCAGTAGTTTATGATGAATTCGAGAGCCGGATTTCCATGCGGAGATCCGGTTTCTCCTCCATGGAGACGCATGAAACGAAGTTTCATTGGTTGAATTTTTGAGGTTATCTATGGATACCATGGTAGAATTCCGCGGCATTAACCGTTACTATCCCTCAACCGCGGTGCAGGCAAATGATCATGTGTCTTTTTCTGTAAAGGCGGGGGAGGTACATGCCATCTGCGGGGAAAACGGGGCGGGAAAATCGACCCTGATGAATATCCTCTTCGGGCTCGAAAAGCCTGATTCCGGGGAGATTCTAATTAATGACAGGCCGGTTGCTTTCAAGTCTCCTTCCGATGCCATTGCCAATGGTATCGGCATGGTACATCAGCACTTCAAGACAGTAAATTCATTTACCGTAACAGAAAATATACTCCTGGGTATCGAAAAAAACCGTTATGGTTTTTTGAACCATAAAGAAGAAATTGCCTTTGTTAAAGAACTTCAAAAAAAATACGGTCTTCCCATAAACCCTTCTGCCGTCGCAGGAAGTCTTCCTGTCGGCCTCCTCCAGCGGCTGGAAATTCTAAAAATGCTGGCCCGCGAGATAAGTATACTGATCCTCGATGAACCTACCGCAGTCCTTACTCCGCAGGAAGTAAAACCTTTTCTGGAAACCCTGAGACAGCTTACAAAGAGGGGAGTTACCATTTTCTTTATCTCCCACAAACTTCAGGAAGTTCTTGAAGTGGCAGACCGCATTACGGTAATGAAGAAGGGAAAGGTGGTCGCCACCAGAAACGCTGAAGAGACCAATGCAAAAGATCTTGCCGAGATGATGGTAGGCCGGGAAATTGTGTTCAGGATCAACAAGACTGCCGCAAGGCCCGGGGAACCGGTACTGGAAGTGCAAGGTCTTACCGTTAAAAACAGGCTGGGAGTAAAGGCCTTAAAGGATATTTCCTTTACGCTCCGCGCCGGAGAAATTTTGGGCATTGCAGGGGTCAGCGGCAATGGTCAGGACGCCCTGGTTTCGGGGATCGCGGGCCTTATGCCGGTGAGTGAAGGAAAGATCAGGCTTAAAGGTGAAGATATAACAGGACTTGATGTCCGGGGCAGAAGATTGCGGGGCCTTGCCCATGTACCGGAAGACCGTATCCACATGGGTCTTAATCCTGCCGCCACAATAGCGGAGAATACGATGCTCGGTTTCCAGCGGAAGAGCGAATTCCGCAAAGGAATAATGATTAATACATCGGCCTGCAATGCCTGGGCCGAAAAGATAATTGCCGATTATTCGGTATACGGCGCCGCGGCCGGCGGCCCTGTAGCAAAACTTTCCGGCGGAAACATGCAGAAGATCGTTTTGGGCAGGGAAGTTTCCTCCAATCCGGTACTTCTGGTTGTGAACCAGCCCACACGGGGTCTTGATGTGGGGAGCATAGAATTTGTTCACCAGATGCTTCTCGATCACCGGGACAGGGGCGTAGCAATACTGCTGGTATCGGTAGAGCTGGAAGAAATTATAGCCCTAAGCGACCGGGTAGAGGTTCTGCTCGGCGGCTCCTTCCAGGGAGAACTTACAGGCGATGAGATTAACGAAAAAAACATCGGGCTTCTTATGACCAGGGGGCAGTACCGTGAACCATGACCGCAGACAACTATTGCTTTCCGCCCTCATTCCCCTTACGGCGATATTTCTGGGAATTTTTTGCGCATCCCTGCTTATCGCCATCACCAAAGTTTCGCCGTTTTCAGCCTTTAGAGTTCTTTTTGGAAGCGGTTTTGGGGTATCGGGAAAAGTATGGCCCCTGTTCATCACCCTGGCCAATTCAACACCCCTCATTCTGAACGGCCTTGCCGCCATGCTCGGCTTCAGGGTAGGAGTTTTCAGCATCGCCCAGGAAGGCCAGTATGTAGCGGGAGCCATTGTTGCCGCCTGGCTTGGAGCCTCCCTCCATCTGCCCGCTCCGGTACTCATCCCCCTTATACTTATACTGTCAATGCTGGCAGGAGGTATTTACGGGATAATCCCGGGTATTCTCAAAGTAAAACTCGGGGTAAACGAGATCATATCCTCGATCATGCTCAACAGTATCGCTGTTTTGGTACTTGAATACATGGTGGCATTCCCCCTTCGGGCGGATGCGGGACAGAAGGCCCAGTCCGCCGTGATCCCCCAGTCTCTCTGGCTCTTCCAGTTTGTCCGCGGTTCCCGTTGGGGCATTGCCTTTATGATCGCTATTGTCTGTGCAGTATTGGTGTATTTTTATGTGTGGCGCAGTCCTGCAGGTTATGAACTGCGCATGGTAGGCGAAGCTCCCGGTTTTGCCCGCTATGGAGGTATCAAATCCGATAGAGTAATATTGAAAACCATCGTCATGGGCGCCATGCTGGCCGGTCTTGCGGGAAGTCTTGAAATTTTGGGAAACTATCACCGGATCATGACAGGCTTCTCCTCCGGCCTGGGATTCGACGGATTATCCGTAGCTCTTCTCGGCGGTTCCCACCCCATGGGCGTAGTAATTGTGGCATTCATTCTTGCGGGGATACGGCAAGGAGCCCAGCTTGGGCTGCAGATCAGCCTTCAGATCCCCCGGGAACTGGGAGGGGTACTCATCGCCCTCATCATCCTCTTTGTAGCGGCGCAGAATATCTACCGGCCTCTTCTGGAAAAACTTGTAAATTGTCTTACAGGCAAAAAGAAGGAGACCTCATCATGACGGGCATCTTTAATTTCTTTACGATAAATCTTTTAAGCAGCGCCATCAGGCTTGCAACACCGGTAATTTTGGCTGCCCTGGGAGCGGCTCTCTGCAACAAGGCCGGGGTTCTCAACCTTGCAATAGACGGCAAGATCACGGTGGGGGCCTTCGTCGCCATTGTTACTACCTACTTTATAAGAAATTATACCGCATTCGGCATGGCCAATCCCGAATTTTCAACCTTCATCGGCGTAATTGCCGCCATGTTCGCAGGGGCGCTGCTGGGACTCTTCTTTGCCTGGCTTCACGTGTCTTTCCGGGTAAATCTTGTGGTATTGGCCATTGCAATTAACATACTGTCCCTGGAAGTAACCGTGTACCTCATGCGGGTCTTGTTCAAACAATCCGGTACCTGGTCAGATCCGAGTATAGTACAACTGCCCGCCATACATCTGGAATTTATCGAAGGAATTCCGGTTCTGGGACGGCTTTTTTCCGGTTACAATATTATTGTCTACCTCTCCTGGATAGCCGCAGTTGTTTTCAGCATACTGGTATACCGTACCCGTTTTGGCAGGCATCTTCTTGCCGTCGGGGAAAATGAAGAAGCTGCAGTATCCGTAGGTATTTCCGTCAGGCGGGTGCAGTATACCGCATTGATCATAAGCGGCGTTCTTTCCGGCCTTGCGGGTGCCTTTCTTTCGGTTGGGCATCTTACCTTGTTCACGAGGGACATGAGTTCCGGCCGGGGCTGGATTGGAAATGCGGCGGCCCTCTTTGGTTTTAACAGCCCCGGCGGCTCCTTCTGGGCAGGACTCTTTTTCGGTTTTGCCGATGCAGTAGCCCTGCGTCTTCAGAATGTTACCAAGATACCTCCCTATATCGTGCAGATCCTTCCCTATGTAATGACACTGGTGATACTGTCCTTTGTATCCTGGCAGGCGAGAATTAAGAGTCTGCGGAAATTGCTTTAGTGTAACAAAAAAGGAGTTATGATTAACACTTCGTGTTAATTTCGATTCATATAAGCGGCGATACCGCCGCTTTTTAGAGGAGTTAATATGGCCAAGCGTATCATTATTACTGCAGGGATAATCCTCACCATGGATACTGAATACAGTATCCATAAGGGCGGATACTTGATAATTGAAGACGGCAGGATTTCTGCGCTTGGATCGGGAGAAGCTCCAAAAGCCCAAAACGGCGATGAAGCGGTGGATCTGTCAGGCTCGCTTGTCATGCCGGGCCTCATTAACTGCCATGCCCACAGTCCCATGACCATTACCAGGGGCATGTGCGAAGGGGTTTCCCTCTTCACCATGGACGGTTTTCTCAATACCCTGCGGCGTTATGAATCGTTTGAAGACGCCTCCATGGCTTCGGCCTCCACGGGAGTTTCCTGCGCCGAGATGATCCGTACCGGGACTACCTGCTTTGCCGATCAGTACTTCTATGCGGATAAAATTTTTACCGAAGTTGACAAGGCAGGACTCAGGGCAGTTATTGCCTATGGCATTGTAGAGCTGGGGGACGAAAAACGGCGGGTACAGGAACTTGCCAGCGCCGAAGCTTTCCTTAAACTCTGTGCGGAGCATCGGCGGATAGAAGGCTGGGTAGGACCTCACGCCTTCTTTGTGGATAACAGCCCGGATCTTATCCGGGAAGAGATTGCCCTGGCAAAGAAATACAATGCCGGTTTTCATATTCATTTTGCGACCAGCAACGAAGAGAATGATTACTGTGCGGAACACTTTCATTGTACCGCCATAGAAAAAATGGAAGAACTGGGGATTCTTGAGATACCGATCCTTGCCGCCCATTCCATTACCGTCTCGGAATCTGACATTGCCCGCATGGCGAAGTATCCCTTCTATCCGGTGATGGCGCCCTCCGCGGCCATGCGGAGCGGTTTCCCCGCGGCCCCGGTAAGGGCCATGAAGAACGCGGGAGTTACCGTTGTCCTGGGAACCGATAATGTCTGTAACTGTAATACCTACGATATGTTTTCGGAAATGGGAACCGCCGGGAAACTTATCATCCACCGGGAACAGGATGTCAAGGCTGTCCGCGCCAGAGAACTGGTATTAATGGCTACCCGTGAAGGCGCAAGGGCTCTGGGCATGGAAAAAGAAACGGGTTCTCTGGAAAAAGGAAAGAAGGCGGATCTTATCGCGCTGGATCTTTCCGACATCGGCTGGGCGCCTTTCTGCGGACAGGATTACTACACCCAGCTTGTTTACTCGGTAAGCGGCTACAGTGTTACTCACTCCATGGTAGATGGCAACTGGCTCATGAAAGACAGGAAGCTTCTTTCAATTAATTACAGCGATTATGTACGGCGAATGGAAGAAGATACCGGTGAACTGCAGCGCCGTATGGCCTCATCTTGAAGACATGTCTTGGTATCGACATCGGTACCACAGCCATAAAGATAGTTCTCCTGGATCAGGACGGAAACTTTTTATGTTCATGGAGCCGGGAACACGATCTCCTCTCGCCCGCGGCAGGTTATGCCGAAGAAGATCCAAACATCTGGGAAGAGAATCTCTTTGCACTCCTTAGAACTGCGGCAAAGGAAATTGATGTTTCTGCCGTAGCCGCCATGGGTCTTACCGGCATGGTACCCACATTGATTCCACTGGATGAATACCACCGGCCCCTGTTTAACTCAATCCAGCAGAATGACATACGCGCCGCCGCCGAAATTGAGGAATTGAAAGAGAAGATTGACGGCCCCTGGTTCTTCCGGGAAACAGGAAATCAGGTAAATCAGCAGCATATCTTCCCCAAACTTCTCTGGCTCAAGCGGCACAGGAAAGCAGTATTTCTGTCAATGAAATATATTACCGGTTCCTACGATTATGCCGGGTACCTTTTGACAGGAAATCTGCACATTGAACGGAACTGGGCCCTGGAAAGCGGTATGTACAGTCTCAGGGAAGAAAGGTGGCTGCCCGAAATCCTTGAGCTTGCGGAGATCGGGTCCGAAATGCTGCCGCCGCTGATTGGGTATGAAGGCTGCCGGGGAACGCTTATCCGGGTTGCCGCGGAACGGAGCGGCCTTCATTCGGGAATTCCGGTCTATGCCGGTACAGCGGATCACATCGCCTCCGGCTTTGCGGCAGGGGCCGGAAAAAGCGGGGATCTGGTATTCAAGCTGGGAGGCGCCGCAGATATTCTGCTATCCTCAGGTGAGGCGCTGACAGATCCGCGGCTTTTTATTGACTACGGTTGCAGCAGGGAAGCGCCTTTTGTGATAAACGGTTGTACCGCTTCTTCCGGTTCCATCCTTAAATGGGCAAAGGAAGAATTCAATCTGCCGGATTTTACAGTAATGGATACACGTGCACAATCCATAGCGCCCTGCTCCGAAGGGCTCACGGTGCTCCCCTATTTTCTCGGTGAAAAGACCCCTCTCTTCGATATAGCGGCCCGGGGTGTCTTCTTCGGCCTGAGCCTTTCCCACGGGGCTGCCCATATTTACAGGGCGATCCTTGAGGCCATAGCCTACAGCCTCAATCACCATATAGAAATTTTCCGGGAACTGAATCTTCCCATAAACCGTATCTTTATTACCAATGGCGGCTCGAAGAGCAGGCTGTGGCGGCAGATTGTCTCCGATGTAACGGGTTTCGATCTCCTCTATGTCGGCAATAATCAGGGCTCATCCGCGGGAGCAGCGCTCCTGGCAGGCATGGCTGCAGGCATTATGGATACGGAAACGCGTTTAAATGGCGAAGAAGCGCCGGTTATCCATGATCCTGCCCGGCACGAACAGTACCTGCACGGATATGCAATGTACCGGAATTTGTATGAAAAGCTGCGGGAATTCTTTCCCCTGCTTTGATCGTAAAGTCCTAATTAGTGCCTGTCCACAAAGCCGGTTACTTTGCTAATTACCTCAATTCAGCTTTTCCAGAGGCTCCGTGTCGTTGGGACATTCGGTGTTTGGTATGCGGACAGCGGGAGCGGCCCATTTAACGGCATTGATGATCACCCTCTGAATATCCTTGTTGAAGTAATTCGGGTAGGTTTCATGTCCCGGCTGGAAGTAGAAAATCTTGCCGAATTCCCGGTGAAAGGTAACGCCGCTGCGGAACACATTGCCTCCCTGGAACCAGCTTATAAAAACTGTATCGTCAGGGTTGGGAATACCGAAAGGCTCCGAATACATCTCCTCGCAATCAATGGCAAACTGCGGCGGCACTCCTGCCGCAATTGGGTGCTGGGGACTTACGGCCCATACCCTGCAGCGTTCATCCGCTTCCCGCCAGGAGAGGCGGCCCGAGGTGCCCAGGAGCCGGCAGAAAGCCTTGCTCCGGTGGGAGGAATGGAGAAAGATAATCCCCATGCCCCTCTGTACCCGGTCTACAAGGCGCTGGGCAAACTTGTCTTCCACGATGTGGTGCAGCATGTGGGCCCAGTAGACCATGACATCGGTACTGTCAAGGATCTCTTCGCTAAAGCCCTGATCGGGATCGGTAATGACCGAACATTTTGCCTTTATGCCGCCTTCCCTGTTGAGGAAATCCGCGATTGCAACATGCAGCCCATTGGGGTATACTTTTGCTATCTCTTCCCGTTTCTGTTCATCCTGGTATTCATTCCAGACAGTAACTCTGATGTCACTCATTACGACTCCTATTTCCCGTCAAAGTAATACGGCTTTCCCGAGGATGCGGATTTATAGATCCCTTCCAGTATCTTTGTTACAACTGCGGCTTCTTCCGCCTGTATATAGGGTTTTTCCTTGCCCTGGATTGCCTTGAGGAAACATTCGGCTTCCAGATCGGTGTCTTTCGGTATCTCGCCGCCGTAAAAGGCAACACCGCCTGCTCCCAGATCCGGCTTCATGGTAAATTGTTTACCGTTTTTAACTCCATTAAACTCAAGTTCACCCGCAGCCGGCATGTCTGCGCCGCCTTTGGTACCGCAGAGGGTGGTAACCGCTTCCCTCACTTCGGTAATGTTGAGCGCCCAACTGGACTGCAGTATTATTGTTGCGCCGTTCTTCATCACCACAAAACCGAAGGCCGAATCCTCAACGGTGAATTTCTTTGTGTCCCAGTCGCCCCAGGCATTTCCGGTATTCTTGTCCTTGTTGAGTTTATGATACACCGTGCCCACCGCATAGAGGGGTTCGTAGTTATTCATCATGAAGAGGGTAAGGTCAAGGGCATGGGTGCCGATGTCGATGAGGGGGCCGCCTCCCTGTTTTTCTTCATCCAGGAAGACACCCCAGGTGGGAACCGCCCGCCGCCTGATGGCGGTAGCCTTGGCAAAATAAATCTCCCCCAGGGTACCCGTGCTGCATTCAGTTTTAAGAAAGAGACTGTCCTGCCGGAAACGGTTCTGGTAGCCGATGGTAAGAATTTTTCCGCTCTTGTCCCTGGCCGCGATCATCTCTTTGGCTTCTTTATAGTTTATAGCCATGGGTTTTTCGCAGAGCACATTCTTGCCGGAAAGCAGCGCCGCCACAGAAATCTCGCTATGGGATATGTTGGGGGTACATACAATCACCGCATCAAGGTTTTCCTTCAAAAGATCCTTGTAGTTCTTGAAGACTTTACCCTTGCCCCCGGCATATTCCTTGTTTGCCTTCTCGGCCCGGTCGGGAATTATATCGCAAAACGCCGCAAGTTCCACTTCCTTGAGCTTTGAAATAGCCGGCAGGTGCTTGCCGTTGGCAATCCCGCCGCAGCCGACTATCCCATATTTTAATTTGGTTGCCATATTATCCTCCTGAAGGTAGATAAACCGGCGCCGTCCGGAATTTCCGGACGACACCTTTTATTTGATACTAAGGCACCTTTCAGAACTTGTCCAGAGATGAGGAAAGGATCTTACCACCGGCGGGGAGTCATCCTCCGGTCACGCCGTTCTCTTGAACCGTACATGTGTCCCTTTGGGCCGTGAGTGTTCGGAAACCGGTGGTACGGCGCCGCTTCCGGCCGCCTGTGCATGTATCGGTCAGGCCTGTGGTTGAAATCCTTTGGCCACGGATTAAAGTCCCTGTCCTTTCTCCTGCCTTCCGCAAGGAGATCGTAATCCTTTCCGTTAAGGCTGAGTTTTTCGGCCCTGATTACCCTGAAACTGTCCTGTGAATCACCGGCATTGGGGGCAATTTCGGCTTTTTGCCCCTCAGTCTCCGGCCGGGTATTCCGGTACTTCCGTTCCGGAGCCCACACGGTTCCCTGCAGAGTTACTGCGGCCCCTTCCTTTAAGCCATCGACAAAACCGGCCAACTGCCCCAGGCCCCGGACATAGTAAAGACCGTCTTCCGTCTTGAGGGCAATCCGTCCGTATTCG
Source organism: Treponema sp. (assembly GCA_031258115.1). Lineage (GTDB taxonomy): Bacteria > Spirochaetota > Spirochaetia > Treponematales > Breznakiellaceae > JAIRNJ01. The sequence goes on from JAIRNJ010000208.1 coordinate 15,561, forward strand.
ACAACAAGGGTTCCGCTCAGGGTTTTCTGTTCCATTGCAGGCGCCTTATTCCGGGCAAAGGCTGCGGCGCCAAGGGCCGCAATCATGATCGCAGTGAGAATGATCTTTTTCATTTCTGCATACTCCTTGATACTAAAATTTTGGCATATTCACGTTGTTGAACATGCCGGGCATTTCAAAATATCGGATTTTGGAAATACCTCTGTCTTTATTAAGCAAAAAACATGCCAGGATAGAAAAACAGGATGAAAAAACGCCGTATTGAGCCTGTTTAAAACTCAAGTTTTTTCGGAATAGCCTCTGTTATCTTCAAAAATTGACATTTTCAAAAAACGCCGGGTATTTTTACTCCGAAAAGTTCCGGGAATGGCTCCAAAGTCCCAAAGCAGGGTTAGGAACAAAGAATATTTTTTCTCCGCCGGGTAAAGTATTCCATCCTACGGGTAAATTTTTCACATCATAGAGCTTCAGGGCCTCTTCCAGATTCCCCCATTCATAGCCCACCGATTCGATTTCCCTCCGGCTCAGGAGCGGACCCGGACAGTAGCGTACCGTAAAACGGCCTTCGCTGGAACCATGGATAAGGTGTGCGGCGGCGGAGAGACTTTCCCCCAGAAGGGGTTCCTTTTCCGCCAGTTCCCGTATATGTGCGGCAGGCCGGTAGCCGTAATGCCGGATCAGCGCATCCACATCCCGGTCTTCCCCAAAGCGTTCCAGGGCGGGAGCCAGAATGACGAGTTCTCCTCCGTCCGCCATTGCCATCCGGGTACGGTAGATCGCCTTGTTTCCAAGCCATGTGGTTCTGAACTCTGCGGGCTCCAGGTAAACAAGCGCCTTTTGCACGGGCTCATCGAGAAGATCTACATTCAGCTCCCCGGAAAGGGCCGCCGCTTTTTCAAAACATTCCCTGCCGAAACCGGCAAAAAGCCCCCGCAGCGCGAGAGTCTTGTCCGGACGAAGACCGGCAACCGTCAGTATCCAGAGGATGGGGGGAAGCTTTTCGGCAGAGCGCCTGAGCCCTTCGTCAAACAGAGCCCGTACCGGTGTGTTTGACCGTCCCATTATCTTCTCCATTCCATAGCAGGCGCCGGCAAAGTGGCTTTTATCGATAGCCTCCTTTCCCCCGCATCCCACGAATATGTTTTTGGCATGGTTCGCCATACCCGCCACTTCGTGAGGCACCACCTGCCCGATGGAAACGATAAGCTTGTATGCGCCGGAGCAAAGCTGCCGGTTAACCTGTACAGGCCAGTCAAAGCGGACCGCCCCCTTAAAGGTTTCTTCAACCCAGTCCTCTTCAATGCGATCCAGTTCAACTACATCCCTGCGCCAGTCGTGAACAAGAAAACGTTCTTTGGGAATTCCGGAAAACATCCGGGAAATTTCAGGGGCGGTCATGGGCATGTGAGTCCCCAGGGCAGGCATCAGCATGGAACCGCCGCTACGGCGATTGAGTTCCCGGAAGACAATGCCGCTTAAATAGCCTGCTCCGGAATGGTAACGGGTAATATCCGGCGGCAGAATCAGTGCGGGGCCGCTCTCGCCGGTTTCCTCCAGGGCTTTTTCCAGGGCACGGGAGAGAAGCGAATCAAGTTGGGCGCGGGAAAGATCCGCGGGAAACTTCATTTCCCCTCCGATTGAATTTTTAAGGCCGGCGTTTTTTCCGCCTTCTGCAATCAATGTCAAATCTTTTTGCATTACTACCTGTGTTATCCTGATATATCCAAAATTTACACCGCTTCAAACAGATCCCGAACCGGAGTCTTTAAAAATTCCACAAGATCAAAGCCCTGCCCCCCTACGAGCAGGGTTTTTGAAGAGGGAAACAGATTTTTGAATACTGATAAATTTCCACCGCTTCCGGCCTTGCGTCCGCTTTTAATTTCAAAAGCCACTATTTTGTTTCCCCGCTTTACAACAAAATCGACCTCATCGTTGTTTTGCCGCCAGTAATAAAGGGCATATCCGGCATTTTCCCTGACCTGGTTAATTAAATAGCTCCCGGCAGCGCTTTCCCAGACACGGCCCCAGAGTTCACGATCCTGCCGGGCTTCCTTAAATATTTCCGTCCGCAATGCGGAAAGAAGGGCTGTATTATGAACCTGAAATTTCGGTATGGATGCTTTTGCCAATACCGGTTTGTTACCGTATTTTTGAAGTCCCGCCAACAATCCCGCCTGATCCAAAAGCAGGATATACCGGGAAAGGGTTGTGGTATTACCGGCATCCCGCAGGGCGCCCAAAATTTTGTTAAACGAAAGTATCTGGGCGCTGTAGGAAGCCCCCAGTTCAAAAAGCTGCCGTAACAGCGCCGGTTTGCTCACCCTGGTAAGCATCAGAATATCACGGGAAAGACTCGGCTCAATAATGGAATTGAGAATATAATTTTTGAACCTGCCTTCGTCTTTTATAAGGAAAACTGCTCCGGGGTAGCCTCCGAACCAGACATACTCTTCCGGACTAAAGCCGAAAGCCTCCTCCATTTCGGTGAGGGACCAATGCCCCAGGTAATTAAGCTCGTAGCGGCCCAGGAGCGATTCTGAAAGCCCCTCCTGCAGCAAGAGCCGGGAAGATCCCAGAATAATCAATTTTACAGGAATTTTATTCCGGCTGTCTTCATCCCAATTTTTTTTGACACATTCGCTCCAGCCCGGAATTTTTTGAATTTCGTCAATCACAAGAAGCCCGTCTCTGGTTTTTTTGAGGCTCAGCTCGGTTCGGAAATTTTCCCAAATACTGTCCAGCCAGGAGGCATCGGTATCCGTCACTCCGTCTGCGGAATAAAACCGGCTAAAAATGGTATTTTCGTCAATGAACTGCTGTACCAGTGTTGTTTTACCCACCTGGCGGGGGCCTGCAATTACCTGAATAAAGCGGCGTTTTGAAAGTATCCGTTTACGCAATGTTTCAAGCTGGGGCCTTTTATACTCAGCCATGGCATCTCCATTCTTTATGCGCCTGTAATTTTACTCAGTCAATTGAGTAATTTTACTCAGTCAATTGAGTAAAAGTCTATAGCTCATTGACCGGTTCCGGCCTTTCGGTTTTTTAATCCGGGCTTACAGGCAGTATGGGGATACTGCTAGAGCCACAAATAGACTTTATGCAGCCTTGTGCAGATAAACCATGTTCCTGCCGCCAGTGCAAGCGATCCGGGAATGGGGCTTATCCAGGTATCGGCGTTGAGCAGAAGATTCCGGCCGAGCAGGACGAGAAAGGAACCTATGCCGATAACAATAAATTCCTTTTCGCTCCTGAACCAGGATGAAATAAAGAAACTTATCAGCGTAATGATGAGCATTACGGCTTCCACCAGGCGGAACATGGACAAAAAACCGGAAATCATGCTGAAACTGGTATCCCAGGAGAGGGTATCCACGGGGACTCCAAGGGCGATGACCAGGGTTGCCACCACTATGACAAAGAGCGTGATACGCTGTTGCTGGGCCTGGAATCCGGCCGCGTAGATCGAAGCGGCAAAGAGTGAAAAGATACCGGCATAGCGGCCGAAAAGGAGGAACCGCGAAGAGATCATCAGGTAGATGGGAAGAATCTCATGATCCATGTTCAGGGGCACCACGATCCTCATGGATTCAAAGCCAAAAGACAGCGCAAAAAGGGCAAAAAAAAGGATCTCCGGAGACTGGGTTTTTTCAAAAAAATAGTAAATAATAATACTGGCGGTGAAAGAATAGAGTACCGAAGCGATTATGGAAATATATGCCCCGTAGGGATTCATTTCAAAAAATTTTCCCCCAATCAACTGCCCGAATCCGGCGGAACGGCGGAAGGCGGCGGCAACGGCATCCGGACAGGCGGCAATAACCCTTGCCGAACTTGCAGCCAATATGAAGAGGAACACCGAACTAAGCGCAATGCTCCCTTTTAAAATGGTATTTCTGCCGGATAGGGTCATATAAAAAGCATAACTCATGAAGTCCTTTCCCTCAAGGCGGTTTTACTACATGCCGATACCTCTAAAGAGGAGATTCCCAAATCTTCATGGATCGGAGGTACGCATGTTAATGAAAAAAACTGCCATATTAAGCGGCATGGTTCTGCTTGCTTTTTCCTTATGGGCGGGAGATACGGCATCTTTTGTAGATCTGGGCTTTTCACCCGACGGGCAGGTGTATATGTTCGCCCAATACGGAGTTCAGACTTCAACCCTCAGGCCCTGGGCGGATCTTTTTGCAGTGGATGTGCCCCGGAATAACTTTGTTTCCGGCGGGAAACTCTCTTATATCCACGAAAGTCCGGTGATGGCAGGCCAGGATGGTTCCGGCGCTTTTTTTAGGCTGCTTTCCCGTAACGGCACGTTGGCGGATCAGAATAAGGTTACCTTTATGAATCAGGGGAAACCCCTCTACATTTCCCTGGAAAACGGTGACTTTCCCTCAGACGGCGCCCAGGGTTCCGGCATCGAATTCCGTGACTTCGGCAAAGGCGACAACTACCGTGCGGTTTTGGTTCCCTATACCGAAGGAACAGGCGCAAACTTAAAATCTTCGTTTTATATTGAACTGGAAAGAACGGCTGCCAACGGAAACCGGAGATCCTATACCATCGGTACGCCCGGCGTAAAACGCCCTCTCATCGTCTCTTACAAAATCAAGAAGGTTATTGCCGCCCCCCATGAAGGTTCCATAATCTTTGTGATTGAAACACGCAAGCAGGCGGATTCAGGCTACGATGTACGCTACATGGTGGAAGCGTTGAAACTGTAGTTTTGTTTCAGAACTCTTCGGGAGGGCTGCAGGGTCTCAGTACCTGAGTCACCGGCAGCCCGTCTTCAAAAAGCCGTCTGAGGAAAACCCTGTTTTCCAGCCTGTAACGTTCCCAAAGCCCGTCTTTCTGTACTTCCGTTCCCATATATATAAAATCTTCCCGGCTTCTCTTCCCCCGAAGCTGGGCAAAGAGATAATGCCCCGCAGGAATTTCAAAGCCCGGCTCTCCTCCCGCGCTTACCGGGCGCCGCCTCCCCGCAAAGAGAAGCGGCCCCAGCCACTGCCGCAGATCCGGTTCAATGCTGATCTCTTCCCCGCGCTTAAGCTCAAAGCAGAATACCTGTTCTTCCCTTTCATCTGTTTCAAAAGGCTCAAGCCCGGAGGCTTCCAGGTAATAAAGCGGAGCGCACAATTCCAGATGCTGAAACTCGATAGTTTCCATTAGATATACTCCAAAAAATTATCAGGGCCTACCACTTCGTAGCTTGCATCGGGGTAACTCTGCCCGAAGGCCGAAGGGAGTTTTGCGGCTTTTCCCGCCGGCCATTTGAATTCCAGTGCGTGCAGGCGGCCTTCGTATTCTTCCAGCAGATCGATTTTCTGTTTTTCCCAAGTCCGCCAGAAGTAATCGCGGGCATAGATATTGTTGTAGCTCCGGGTTTTCAGCCGTTCAATAACCATAAAATTTTCCCAGAGCGCGCCGGCGTCATTGCGGAGGGAAAGGGGATTGAAATTTTTTATCACGGTATTCCGTATCCCCGTATCGTAGAAATAGTACTTGCCTGTTCCGGCAACCTCGTTCCGCAAATTTCTGCTAAAACCGCGCAGCCTGTAAAGGACAAAATATTTCTCCAGAAGATCAAGATAGCGTTCAACGGTTTTCATATCTATGCCGAGTTCGCCGCCCAGCTCATGGAGGCTTAGTTCACTTCCAATCTTCAGGGCAATAAGGGTAAGCAGGTTGACAAGCGCCTGCGGTTTTTTGATGTGTTCTATTTCAAGGATGTCTTTCAATAAATAGACATCGGCAAGTTCGTTAAGGATCTTCTTTTTCTCTTCCGCAAAAGCGCAGGTACGGACTTCGGGATACATGCCAAAGACAAGCAGATCTTCCAGATTCTGCCTGAGTTCAAAGTCGTTCATGGCAGCACGCAATTCTCCGGCGGACAGGGGAAACAGGATGACGGGAACCTGCCGGCCCGTCAGAACTTCCCCGAATTTGCCGGTAAGATCAAAACTCGAAGAACCGGCAGCAATAACGGTCAGCTCCGGCCGGGAATCCATCAGCATCCTGAGGGCCCCGCCTATATCGGGTATGCGTTGGGCCTCATCGATAAATACCGTATCGTAGCCGGAGACCCACTCAAGCAGAACACGCGTTTCCCGGTTGGAAAGAAGGCTGCGTTCCGAAAGCCTGTCCCCGCAGGCGCGGAGAACCCGTGCCCCATGGGGGGAAGCTTCATCTGTTTGTCCGCTTGAAGAAACAAGGTAATGGTTTATCAGGGTTGTTTTCCCCGCCCTGCGGGGCCCCTGAAGAACCGTTACCCGTTTGGACATCATTAAGTTCTGTAGATTGTCAAAATGACGGGGAATATACCTTTCCATAATCCAAGCATATCAAAATCTTTAAAATAAGTTAAGTACTATGAGTCAATATCTATAAAATATATTAAATATTAGGAATTAAACTCCTTAAAATAGGTAAAATTATAGGATTTATGAGAATTACGAATATTTTTTGAATGCTTTTTCATGAGGCGGCAATAATTCTTGATAAATCGTAAAAAATAATTCATAATCGGTTTATGTCTTTGTTGAATATTCCTGCTCCGGAAGGAGTAAAACATGATCTCCTGGCTCTGGGCGCCCTGGTAACCAGGCTTAACCCCGGAGTTATCCCCTTTGCGGAGGCGGATCATTTTACACTTCATGTTTCGGGGGGGGAGTATAATGTAGCGGCAAATCTTTCCAGTTGTTTCGGCATGCGGAGCGCCATTGTTTCCGCCATGGTGGATTATCCCATCGGTAAGAGGATAGAGAATGCGGTCAGGCGGGCGGGTGTGGTTCCCTACTACAGGCGTTTTGCCCATGACGGAGTTCGGGGTCCCAATATGGCGACTGTCTGGAGCGATGAAGGCCAGGGGGTGCGCCCGCCGGTAGTGTTTTATAATCGTTCCAATGAGGCTGCAGACCGCCTTAAGCCGGGGGACTTTGACTGGCAGAAAATTTTAGGCTCCGGAGGACAGCCGAATGTGCGCTGGTTTCATTCCGGGGGCATTTTCAGCGCTCTCTCCCCTACAACCCCGGAACTGGTCATTGAAGCCATGCAGGCGGCAAAGGCCGCCGGAGCGGTGGTTTCCTTTGACCTCAATTACCGGGCCAAGCTCTGGGCGGCGGCTTCCGGGGCAAACGCCGCAGAGGATTCCGGCTCCGCACAGGCCGGTGAACGGGCGTCAAAGATCCTTCGCAAGATCGTTTCCTATGTGGATGTACTTGTGGGAAATGAAGAGGATCTACAGAAGGGCCTGGGAATCCGGGGCCCGGAGGTGGAAAAGGCGGCGGGAAGCGGCAAACGGGAGATGGATGCTTCGGCATTTTTCAATATGATAAAAAATGTAGTAAGGGATTTCCCTAACATCAAGGTGGTTGCTACTACTCTGCGGGAAGTCCATTCAACCAACCGTCATTCCTGGTCTGCCCTTCTCTGGCATGAAGGCAAGGAGTATAGCGCTCCTGTCTGCGAACTGGATATTTATGACCGGGTAGGCGGCGGGGATGGTTTTGCGGCGGGCCTTTTTTATGGTCTCATGAAGAATAAAAGTCCTGAAGAGGCTCTCCGGCTGGGCTGGGCTCACGGCGCCATGCTCACTACCACCCCCGGAGATACCTCCATGGTAAGTCTTGATCAGGTAGAAGCTTTTTCTGCGGGAGGTTCCGCACGGATCCAGCGGTAGAATGACAATATGATGTTTGAAAAAGAAGGTAAGCCATGATTTTAGGAGTACTCAATTCCGACCCGATCATAAAAAAACTTGTTGAAGACGCTTTTAGTTCCAGCACAAAGCATGAATATAATCCCCGGTTTTTTATCAGTCAAGATGAAATACTTGAATTTCTCAATTTTGATCTTCCGGAAATTGTAATTATCAATTTTTCCGATCCGGAAATAGATATCGAGCACATTATTTCCCATATCAAGGAAGACAAGTGGATTCTCAACTTCGGCATCATCGGCCTTTATTCCAACGAAAAAGACGAGGAAGAAGCGCTGCTCAAAAAATATATGGCCATCAATCTTCTTACCATGCTGGACAGCTTCAGAATCCGCAGTCATCTCATGAAAAGTGTTCAGATTATCGAGCAGAACTACCAGATCATCTTCCAGCAGGAGTTCACCCGGAATCTTTTGGACGGCGCCTCGGGAGCTTTTACCATCGAAAATGACCTTTTGGCTGTTCCTCTCTTTGCGGGTATCGGCGCCACCATCCTTGCCCAGAGGGGTCTTATCAGGGCGGAAAACAAGATGCACCTTCAGCTTGCCCTGGGGGAACTCATTGTCAACGCCATTGAGCACGGGAACTGCGGCATTACCTACGAAGAAAAAACCATCGGCATGGAAAATGGTCTTTCGGTGGTGGATCTGGTTGCCCTCAAATGCAAGGATCCCCTAATCCGCGGGAAAAAGGTGGAATTTCAGTGGGAAATACAGAATGATAAATGTGTCTTTATTATCCGGGATGAGGGGAAGGGTTTCGATGTAAAAGCCCACCTCAAAAAGATTGCAAAACAGGACATGATGAGCCTTCACGGCCGGGGCATCAGAATGGCGAGTCTTTTTTCAAGCAGTCTTAGTTACAATGACAAGGGAAACCAGGTAACCCTGGAGGTTCTGCATGAGGTTGATGTAGAGCATGAAGTTCCTGTCGGTTTTTCAAAGGAAGAAGTGGTGACTGTCAAGCGGGGAGATATAGTTCTCCGGGAAGACGAGCCCTCCGATTATATTTACTATATCGCTGCCGGTACATATTCGGTGTTTCATAACCTGAAGAAAGTAGGTTCCCTTTCTCCCCAGGATATCTTCATGGGTGAGATGGCGTTCCTTCTGAATCAGCGCAGAAGCGCTTCCGTGAGGGCCGACGGGCCGGGTAAACTTATACTTATTACCCGCAAGGCTTTTGTTTCCATTGTCCGGGAATATCCGCACTACGGGATCTTCCTGTCAAAATTGCTGGCAAAACGGCTTGTCCGCAGCAACGATCAGAATGCTACGCTTATCGGAAAACTCAATGAAAAAAGTAACGATTAGGGGGAAAAGATGGCAACCGTTGAAGAATTGAGAGAAACACTGGAGGCATTATCAAACAAAATTGCTTCTGCGGGAGAAGGAGCAGTGGTGGAACTGGACACTGTCAGTAAACTTGCTGCCGAAGCCGGCAGTTTGGGCATGAAGGCGGGAAAGCAGTTGTTGGACAATCTGGCTGCTTCTCTGCAGTCTGTAAAAGACGGCAAGTCTCATGCCGATAGCATACAGGTGAGGATTACCGCTCTGGACTTTTATCTAAACAAGATCAAGGGTGGCTCAGGCGAAGAAGAGCTGTAATTCCCCAAAGCCTGCGGCTTTTTAAAATTCAGCGATCCGGCAGGATCATGATTAAAGATATATAGTGATTCAATATGGAAAAAAAGGTCAAGGTTTGTATACTCTTTGGGGGGAAATCGGCGGAACACGAAGTGTCCCTTCAATCGGCAAAAAACATTTATGAGGCCCTGGACAGGAACAAGTATGAACCTGTGCTGGTGGGAATTACCAAGGTGGGGAGCTGGGTGCGGGGAGAGGTTTCGCAGTTTCTCCTGAATGCCGAAGATCCGGGCAGGATAAAGCTTATTGAAAATGGAGAGCCGGTGTCCCTTATTTCGGACAAGGCCCCGCCGGTGGATGTGGTTTTTCCTATCCTTCACGGCCCCTTTGGGGAAGACGGCACAGTGCAGGGGCTGCTCAAGCTGGCCGGGCTTCCCTTTGTAGGTTCATCGGTACTCGGTTCCGCCGCAGGCATGGACAAGGATGTGATGAAACGGCTCCTCCGGGATGCGCGCATCCCCATCGGCATGTACCGGGTTCTGCAATCCCATGAAAAGTTTCCTTCCTATGGGGAAGTAAGCGCCGAACTGGGGGAGATTCTCTTTATAAAACCCGCCAATATGGGGTCTTCTGTGGGTGTTTCCAAGGTTCATAACAGGGAAGAGTACCATGCCGCTTTGGAAAATGCCTTCCGCTATGATACCAAACTGGTCATAGAAGAATTCATAAAAGGCCGCGAGATTGAATGTTCGATTTTGGGAAACGAAGAGGCAATAGCCAGCCTTCCCGGCGAGATCCTTGCAAGCCACGAGTTCTACTCTTACGAGGCTAAGTATCTTGATGAAAAGGGAGCGGTTCTCAAAATTCCCGCCGATCTGCCTCCGGAAATCGTAAAGGAAGTGCAGGATCTGGCGGTAAAGACTTTCCATACCCTCTGCTGCGAGGGCCTCTCCAGGGTGGATTTCTTTGTCCGGGAGGAAGGAAGCGCCAGGGTTATCGTGAACGAGATTAACACCATGCCGGGCTTTACCCGGATCAGCATGTATCCCAAACTCTGGGAAGCCAGCGGCATTTCCTATTCCGAACTAATCGACCGCCTTATTCAGCTTGCCCTGCAGCGCTTTGCGAAAGAAAACAAACTGAAAACCAGTTATCTGAATTAGTGTCTGTCCACAAAGCCGGTTACTTTGCGGACAGACCTTGCATTTGCATGCGCAAATGCGGTTTTTAAGGTAGTCGCGGCATAAATGCCGAGTCTATAATGTGTCTACATTATAGACAGACTCGAATTAGCGGCCGGCGCCGGTAGTTTATACTTCCGGCACACCTTAGCTTTCCGGTTCGGCGGAGGATACCGGCTTTAGGCCCGGAAGATCCCACTCGGCGGGAATCCTGGTAGGCATGCCTCTGGAATCCACGAAGGCCCAGGTAACTTTTGCGCTGATCAGCAGATCTTCCCCCCGCCAAATCTCCTGGGCCACCGTTCCCGATACGGCACCCTTTTTGATCGCCCAGGTTTTTATGAGTAACTCTTCGTCGGTAACGGCGGATTTTTTGTAATCAATCTCTATCCGGGCTATATAAACCCCGTAACCGGCCTTGAATGCGGCCGGGTAATCGAAACCCACATCCTTGAGGTATTCATAACGGGCATATTCCAGATAGTTAAGATAGTTGGCGTTATTCACATGACCGTAACTGTCGCACTCATAGGTACGGACTCTCAATGTGCATTGACTAATCATACATGTAGTATATCTGGTGATAGGCTGCGTGGCAATGAACCGCCTTCCATGAGCAATGCAAATGAATTTTAAGGCATTTCCCCCGCGGGGGCTTTAATCCTTGAAGTAGGCGATACGATAGTCTGCCGTGGATCTGAAACCGATGCGGCTGTAAACCCGGCGGGCCGCGGCGTTGCGTTTCTTTACAAAGAGGGAAATTCCCCAGCCCTGTTTGAAAAGGTTTAAGGAAAATTCTGCGCACATCCGCCGGGCGATGCCCAGGCCCCGGAAATCGGGATGCACATACACCCCCCCAATCTGGCAGCGGGTAAAAGAAACGGCGCTTGTGTTGATCTTCCCCACAAGCCGGCCCCGGTAATCCGCCGCCATGATCCGTTCATGTTTTACTATCTGTTCCAGATTGAGGCGGCAGGTGGCCGGATTGAATTGGGAAAAGGAAGGAAGCACTTCTTCCCTGTCGTAGGCTGCCTGTAATTCAAAGAGGGCGTCCATGTCGGTGATGTCCGGGGCACGGATGATCAGTCCCGGCGGCCCGGCGGAGAGGTTTTCCCTGTCAGGCGGATTGTCCAGTTCCATAAGGTCATAGTCGAGACTTTCGTTAATATCATAGCCGAGGGCGCTCATGCCCTGTTCCAGGGAAAATTCCTCCTGAGCCAGGCCCTGTATCGAATGGATATGCACCTTAAAAAGGAAACGGCTTAAGAATTTCGGCAGAGGCGTGTCCAGGTTTCCGTTAAAGACCGGGAAGAGGGACTGTTTCCAGTGGATCAGCAGGGCATTAAAATGTCCCGCTTCATCCAGAGCCCATACATGATTCCCCCGTTCTCCCCGGCGGAGGAAACGGCTGGAAGCCCCGACACAGAACTTCTCCCTGTTCCGTAGTATTGATTCAGCCGCCGGAGCTTCCCTGTCCCCGATCCTGCGCCAACGCTGTCTTCCGGCGGTTTTATTCATAGGGAAGCTTCCCCCGGCCGGGGACACGGCCCAGAATGACGGAAAAGCCCGCTACAAAGGATTCCGGGGCATAGCTGTAGACTGCAAGAACCGCATCCACCCAGGAGACCTGCTCCAGATATACAGGATTTAAGATCGAAAGAACGATGATCCGTTTTTTAAGAGGTTCAAGACTCTTTAACATGGGAAGGTCTGTCCCGTCGGAAAGACAGAAGATGATGGTATCGGCGTTGCGGGCATAGGAGACAAGTTCCGAAGTTCCCCGCGATGAGGAATACCGGTAGGAAACGGCTCCGGGGAAGGCTCTTCTTCCTGCCTGGAAAAAGTCTTCATACCGGCCGGCCAGCAGTACCCTGCCCGCTTCTTCGGTGTTCGTGGGGATCGCCGCGGACTTTATCACGGTAACGCTCCGGGCCGCCAGATCCAGGAAAAAGGCCGAACCGTTTGGATCGGGAAGCTCGTCCTCAATTTTTTTCAGATCCGGTACGGGGGGAACCGAAGTCTCTCCCCGCAGATATTGAAGCTTTAGTTTCAGCGTCCGGCGGCATGCATCCCTCACGCGATCGCGGAAGGCTTCATCGGTTTTCATGGCCTCCCGCAGGGTCGTCCACACAGGATCGGAGAGACTGGGGGTCTTGGACAGCATGATTACATCGTTTCCCGCCATAAGGGCCTGCCGCGCCGCCATGGAGAGGCTTCCCGCCCAGGTGGTAGCTCCGTTCATCATGAGATCATCGGTGATGATGATGCCTTTAAAACCTATCCGTTCCCTCAGTACCTCGTCCAGGAAGTATGATGAAAGGGAGGCCGGCGCATCGGCAGCCTGTGTATTTGGAAAGGAAAGGTGACCGCTCATCACCGCTGGAAGTCCTTCCTTCGCCATTATCCGGTAGGGGCTCAGTTCCCTGTCCCAGAGCACTTCAAAGCTTGCGCCGATCCGGGGCAGTACCCCATGGGAATCCAGGCCCGTATCCCCGTGGCCGGGATAATGTTTGGCGGTGGGAATTACCCCGGCGGCCTGCTGCCCTTTCATAAAGGCGGCCCCCAGAATTCCTGTCCGTACCGGATCGCTCCCAAAGGCCCTCGTCCCGATAAGAGTAGATTCCCTGTTGGTAAAGAGATCCACCGTGGGCGCAAAGTTCATGTTGATTCCCAGGAGCGCCAGTTCCTTTGCTATATAGTAACCGGAAAGGTACGCGTCCCTGGGGACGCCGGAGGCCCCTATGGCCATGTTTCCCGGAGTTTCGCTGGTGCTGCCCTTTACATGGCGTATCCAGCCCCCTTCCTGATCGGTAGCCACAAGGAGAGGTATGCCGTAAGCTCCCGCGAGGCTGGCCTTTTGCAGTTCTCCCACCGTTTGGGCAAGACGCCGGGTATCTCCGGTATTCCAGCCGAAGATCTTTACCCCGCCGATATGTCTATCCCTGATCCAGTCCATGATGAGGGGCGAAGGCTCCGCTCCCACCCAGCCCAGCATAAAAACCTGGGCAAGGGCTTCTTCATCGCTCATGGCGCGGGTCAGTTCAAGCGCCAGTGTTTCAGGCGGCAGGGGATCTTCAAATGAAAGCGCGGGAATTTGGGCCCGGAGGCTGGAAAACAAGCTTAAAAAAACGAGAAGTTTGACAGCCTTCATCAATATGCGGAGCCCTTGAGTTCGTCGATATAACGGGCAGCGTTGTGGGCGGCCGAGGCTCCGTCTCCGCAGGCCGTTACCACCTGCCGGAACGTCCCGGCCCGGATATCCCCCGCGGCAAAGAGGCCGGGCAAACCGGTAGCCATATTCTGATCGGTTATGACATAGCCCGATTCGTCAAAGGCCAGACCGGAAAGCTCATTCACTCTGAGCAAGCCTGTCTGGGGAATGGTTCCCGCAAAGATAAAGACCGCATCGGTTTCCTCTTCGTAAGAGTCTCCTCCTGAGGCCCCCCTCAAAATAACGGAATTTACCTGTTTGGATTCTTTCCCCCGAATCTCGAGAAGTATCGTGTTGAAACGTACATCGACGGCAGGGTTTTTGAGTACCTGTTCGGCAATGGAGGACTGAGCCCGGAAACGATCCCTCCGGTGCACCAGCACGACCTTGCTTGCCAGCCGGGAAAGATAGAGGGCCTCGTCGCATGCGGCATCCCCGCCGCCGATAACAAACATCTTCTTTCCTTTGAAGAAAGGCCCATCGCAGGTAGCGCAGTAGGAAACTCCCCGGCCGAAGAATTCTTTCTCTCCGGGAACTTCCAGAAGCCGGGGTTTGGAGCCTGTTGCAAGGATAACTGCCGGGGCGCTGAGGAGTTTTCCTCCCGCCATGCCCAGAATAAAGCTGTCGCCCTCTTTTTTAAGAGAACTGACCGTATCATACACAAAGGAGGCCCCGAATTGTTCGGCCTGTTTCTGGAGATCCTGGGCAAAATCGAAGCCCGAAGGCGCCCCCTCTCCGCGGCGGAAATAACCGGGGTAGTTTTCCAGTTCACCGATGAGCAGGGCCTGGCCGCCGGGGGCAAGCTGTTCGATGATAAGTGTTTTGAGGTTTGCCCTGGCGCCGTACTGAGCCGCCGTAAGCCCCGCAGGCCCCGCGCCGATTATTATCAAATCGGCGGCTTGTGTTTGTGTATCAGCCATTTTATTCCCTGGCCTGTTCCAAAATTACGATCCTGCCGGATCGCGGATTATAAAAAATCCTTGATACGCGGCGGGGGTTTCATACTCCGTCCGCTTTGCGGCGGGGCTGCTTGATTTTGGAACGGCCTCCCGTACAATTCTTTTATTTCTATCATTTTAATTGTATTATTGGAATCATGAAAAGCCCTGCATCTCTCTTTTTTCTTTTTAGTCTGGGTATCGGACTATCCGGCCTTTCGGCCCAGAATTTTCCCCTGCTGGAAGCCGATCCCAAAGCCGCGGAGTACGGGCGGCAGGGAAACTATGGCTGGGAAGACTATGGGGAGATCGGCCTCTGGGCTTCCCTAACGGGGGATACTGCGGCCTCAGCCTCTATGGACGCCAATCTCAAGCGTATAAAAGACGCTGCGGCGGAGCTGCTTGCCTCAGCGGACTTGCCTTCCGCCGAAAAGGACAGGGGTGAGTATGTGCTCCGCTGGATGCACAGAAAATTTCTTAAAAACTACTCGGCTCTGCAGACCCGAATCGATACTCTTTTGAGCAGGGGGAGCTATAACTGCGTTTCTTCCGCGGTTCTTTACCTTACCTTTGCCTCTGCGGCGGGCCTTGAAATCCGGGGCGTAGTGACAAAAGACCATGCTTTTGCAAAAGTATGGGCGGAAAACGAGTGGATCGATGTAGAAACAACCAATCCCTACGGTTTTGATCCGGGGAACCGGAAGGAATTCCATGATCAATTCGGGAAATCTACCGGTTTTGCCTATGTTCCCGCCCGGAATTACCGTGACAGGGCGGAAATAAGCCCCCTGGAACTCCTCAGCCTGATCATTCATAACCGTATTGCAGACCTGGAAAGTAAAAACCGCTATGCCGAGGCAATACCTCTGGCTATCAGCCGGGCGGGTCTTCTCCGGGAGAGGAAGGAAACGGTCTCCAGCCCCATTTTTGCCGACCCGGACGATGATATGATGGACAGGATATTCAATTACGGCGCGTATCTTATGAAGCAGGGGAAGGAAGATGCGGCCCTGGCCTGGGCCAGGACGGCGGAGGCTGTTTTTCCCGATCAGGCCCGCTGGCAGGAATTTACCGATACGGCTGCAAACAACCTGATCATAAAACTCTGTAAAAGCGGCAAATTTGCCGAAGCGCACAGGGTCTTTGGGGAAAACCGGGATCGGATCGGCGCCGAAAAACAGAAGGAGATTCCGGGTATGATCTATGATGCGGAACTGAGCGACCGCTCCAGGAAGATCAGGCAGGCTTCCGAAGAGCCTGAGCTTCTCTCCGCCATAGACAGCGCCGAAAAGGACGGTTTTTTACAACCGAAACGGGCCGGAGAGCTGCGGACTTTTGTCATCGGAAAAACGGCGGGTTTTCTCTCCTCCAAAAGGGACTGGCTTGCAGGTATTGATTATCTGGAAAAAGCCCTGCGCAGCTACGGCCCCAACAGGGAGCTTGAGGCGAATCTGGCGGTTCTCAGGGGGAACCGGGTTTCGGATATTCACAATGCCTTTGCCGGAGCCTTTAACAAAGGCCAATTCGACGAGGCGGCCCGGATTCTGGAATCCGCTCTTGCCGAATTTCCGGATAACCGGCAACTGCTTCAGGACAAAAATATTATGGAACAGGCCGCCAAGCCCTCATCTCCATAGTCCAATTACTGATTTACCGCCAATTCCGAATTGGATACCAGGCTTGATGCATAGGATTCAATATGTTTGCAAATTTCTTCAAGGCCCTTCTCGCTGCGGATCTGTTCCCCCAGACGGGCGGCGTTTTCCTTATATACAGGATTATTTACCAGATCCAGTACCTTCTCTTCAAGAGGGGAAGCTTTATCTGCTTTAGCGGGTTTGGTTGAGGTCTTCATCTTTACCGAACCGGGCCCGATGCCCAGTTCTTTGACCCGCTGGCCCCAGTAGAACTGATCGAGAAGAAGCGGAACCACCATCTGGGGCTTCCCCGCGCGGGCGGCACTGTGGGTAGTACCGACTCCGCCGTGGTGAATAATCGCATCGCAGGAGGGGAAAATAAACCAGTGGGGAATCGCCTTGTCCAGAAGGCAGAGGTTCTCCTTGTTGTGGAGATGAGTCCCCACCTTCCACCAGCCGCAGCCTACCACCAGTTTGAAGTTATGCCTACAGCAAATATCAAAAAGCCGTTCGGCAAAGCGGTCTCTTTCTTCCGCATTGCAGGAACCCAGAGTAAAGAAGATCGTGGGTCTTTCGTCTTTTTTGATAAAGGCCGATACATCCTTGAGCGCCTGCTCCTCGTAGGGGAAACTGTCGTTAAAGACATAGCCTCCGATATTCCATTTGTAGGGCCATTCTTTATCCACACTGCCCAGATATTTGGAATACATAAGGAAGTTATCCGCGGTTTTCGGGGCATGGCTGGTCTGGCTCCTGATCATCTTGAGATCCAGGGCCTTACGGCGCCTGTTGAGCGTTCTAAGAATCATCATGTTAAGCCCGTTGTTGAGCATTGCCCAGAGCAGGGGTATGAATATCTTTTTGGCAGCGGGGAAGGGCATTGCGGGGGGCGAAATTGTTTTTGAAGGGAGGAAAGGCCCAAAGGCTGTACGGATGATGGGCTTTTTGCAGTATTCCGCAATGCTCCCCGCGGAAAACTCCGTGTTGCCGCAGACAAGGATGTCGTGCTTTTCCAGCAGGGGGATATACTCATCGAATTGATCCTCTACCACCCTGTGCAGCCATTTAAGAAGAGCCTTGATATCCGGCGTTTCCGCCATCATTCCTGCAATATCGTCCATGGCCTGGAGTACATAGTTTACTCCCGCCTCCTTGGCCTGCTTTTCAAAAATCCGCGGAACGCTGATCGTAACAAAATGTCCCCGGACTGTTAATTCCTGGGCCAGTCTGAGATAGGGATAAATATCTCCCTGAGAACCCCTGTTTGCGAGAAATATGTTCATTCCTGTTGCCCTGTTATGCCGTCTGTTTTTCCACAGTGACGGCACCCGGGATAAGCCCGATTTCGATGAGCTTGGCCCGATCCAGTTTATACTTGTTCTCCAGACTCTCCAGCACATCTTCACCGATGTTTACCGGATGCTCGGATGCAAGCCGTTTGGTTTCCTTGTTTGCCTTTATCAGCATGGAGATCATCTTGCCGGGATTGAAGGTGATGGAACTCATGATCCAGCAGCCGTGGGTACACCAGCAGTTGGCCTTGTATCCGTGCCCGACTGCCTCAATTTCCTTCTTCATCGCATCGCTGTGCATGATCTTCTGTACATCACAGTCATAGTCCTGAACCCTGCCGATTGGTTCCCGCAGTTCGCAGGAACGGAAACGTCCGTCATAGTCGAGAACCAGGGTGGTTTCCCCGGCGGTACAGTCCATGTTCCAGGGTGTGGGCTTCTCCAGATTGCTGGCCCGGATATTGTACATGGCCCTCATGAGCCCCACATAGAAAAATTTGGTAAGGCCGCGGCCGATGAAGTTCATTCCTTCGCCTATCCGTTTGGCATAGTAGAGATAGTAGGGGGCAATCTGATCCTGAATTTCCCTGAGGGATTTTTCGGTAAGCACCTTTACCCCCTCTTCCCTGGTAACTCCCCTGGCGGCCTCAATTGTGTGGGTAGAAATATGGAAACGGCCGTAAACCCACGCCACAAAGTCGATTATTTCCTGTATATTGTACCTGGTAATTACCGTGGCGATGTTGGTGAGGATATGGCCGTCGTCCTTGAAATTGTCATGCACCTTCCGGAGTGTCTCGATGGCCCTGTAAAAACTGGGAATGCCCCGCTGGGTGTCGTGGGTCTGGCCGAAACCGTCCAGGGATATGGAAATGGAGATGTTCATATCCGGGCAATTTTTGCGCAGCCGGGCGAGCCATTCAATAACCCGCTCTGTTTTGATGCCATTTGTGGGGAAATTGCAGTCCGTAATGTGGTTGTTTTTGTAGATCATCTCGATAATCTCGGGAAGATCGTCCCGAAGGGTGGGTTCCCCCCCGGACAGCCAGAGCCGTTTGAATTCCCCGGCGCTTTCCGAAAGCTTTTTAATCTCTTCAAAGCTTAGATCCTGGGCCTTTTTCTCCATGTCGTTGGCATAAAAGCACATGGCGCATTTGGCATTACACTTCCCCGTGGTAAAAAGGAAGACCGATTCCAGTTTTCGCTTGGAATTGAGTGAATTGAAAGAACTTCCGGAACGTTTGGTTTTCATAACTTATTTGCTCCCCTATGGGTAAAAACGAGGTATTTTCAGAATGGATTTGAAAAACCTCTAACAAAGCTAAAGAAAATTATAGAATATAACCGGGATAATAGGCAAGGCTTAAGTCAAGACATGGAATAAAAATCGTATAAAAAATGGCCTTTTTAGTTATTTTATCTAAAAATGGATGAATTTCGAGAGAGTTTCCCCCCTATAAATACTCTGCCCTTTCAATTATGATTATAGTATATGAAACTACTCCGTTTTGGCCCCTTTAGTTTTTATCGGGCAGCTTTTTCTATCGCCGCGCCTGTTATGCTCCAGCAGCTCATCATGAGCATGGTTTCCCTGATCGACAACTTCATGGTTGCGGGCCTTGGGGACGTGAGCATGGCCGCGGTAAACGTGTCAAACCAGATCAACTTTATCCACATTGTGTTTATCAATATTATTGCAGGCGCCGGAGGCATATACCTCGCCCAGTTTATGGGTGCAAAAGATGAGGAAGGCATGGGTCAGGCTTACCGCTTCAAGGTGATCCTCGGCTTTGCCGTCTCCGTGCTCTACTTTATCCTCTGCTGGACCATACCGGAGGCGATGCTCTCCATGATGACCATGGGGAACGCGGCCCAGGCGGAAATCGTGGCGCTGGGTTCGACTTACTTACGGCTCACCTCATTTACCCTCGTGCCCATGGTGATCTCCAATGCGATAGGCAGCTCCTTCCGGGAGATCGGCCGGCCTTCCGTGCCCCTGGTTATCTCCGCCGCGGCTACGGTGGTCAACACTGTGGGAAACTGGTTCTTCATCTACGGCAACCTGGGGGCTCCCCGGCTTGGGGTGAGCGGGGCGGCCATTGCCACCATCATTGCCCGCTTTGTCGAGGTGGCGGCCTTTATTATCTATGTGTATTGGGATAAAAAGCGGGGAAAGGCGCCTTTCTTTGTCCGTTTCAGCAGGATTCTCCATGTCAACTGGCAGCTTATCAGGGAAATTATGGCAAAATCGGCCATGATGTTCCTTTCGGACTTCTCGTGGATCAGTTCCGAAACCATCATGACGGCACTCTACAACGGCCGGGGCGGAGCCGAGGTGGTTGCGGGCATGGCCGCCGCCTGGACCATAGCCAATATCTTTTTCCTGCTCTGGGGAGGGATCTTTACCACCACCGCGGTGCTTATCGGGGGGAGCCTGGGCGCGGGCAAACTCGACGAGGCCCGTAAACGCGCCGAATGGATCAAGTCGGGTTCCACCGCAGCAGGATTTGTCATAGCAATTGTGGGAGCAGGAGTTTCCACCCTTCTCATCCCCCTGGTCTTCAGCAACCTGACGGTACATGCCAGGTCAATCAGCCTGGGCCTTGTCTATATCATTCTCTTCTACATGCCTTTCTGGGCTCTGCTCAACTCCATGTGGGCCATTTCCCGTGCGGGCGGGGACACCGCCATGGGCATGTACGCCGATGTGTCCGTGAATACCTTCCTCTTTGTGCCCGCCTGCTTCATTCTGGCCCTCTGCACAAGTATACATCCTGTAACCATGTTCGGCATCGTGAAGCTTACCGATATAGTCAAGTATTTTATCGCCCGGCATTTTCTCGGCAAGGAACGCTGGGTGCGGAATTTGACGGTACAGAAACATGGATGAAAAACTCTTTGAATCTGTTTTCATAGCTTTTTTCTTTATGCCTTTTTGTATTATCTTTTTATTATGAATAAAATTGTATCGAAAAAACAGCTTTCCGCGGATGTTTACGAGATGAGGGTGGAAGCGCCCCTCATTGCCGGGGCGCGGAAGGCGGGGCAGTTTATCATAGTGCAGATCGACAGCGACTGGGGGGAGCGCATACCCCTTACCATCGCCGATGCGGATCCGGCTGTGGGAACCATTACCATGGTCTTTCAGGCCGTAGGGGCGACTACACACAGGCTGGCGCTGAAGGAACCGGGGGATCATGTGGAAAATATCCTGGGCCCTCTGGGTAATCCTACCCATATTGAAAAATTCGGAACCGTGGTATGCGTGGGGGGCGGTATCGGCGTAGCGCCGCTCTTCCCTATCGTTCAGGCGATGAAGGAGGCGGGCAATACCGTGAAGGTTATTACCGGCGCACGTACCAAAGAGCTCTTGATCTTTGAAGAGCGGATGCGCCGGTTTGCCGACGAACTTGTCATTGTTACCGACGACGGCTCCTGCGGCCGCAAGGCCCTGGTAACCGGGCCCCTGAAGGAATACTGCGCGGGGAAGCCGAAGCCGGACATGACGGTAGCCATAGGCCCGCCGGTCATGATGAAGTTCTGCGCCGCAACAACGAAGGAATTTGATGTGCCGATCATGGTTTCCCTCAATACGATTATGATCGACGGCACGGGCATGTGCGGAGGCTGCAGGGTTACTGTCGGGGGTGAAACCAAATTTGTCTGTGTGGACGGCCCGGAGTTTGACGGTCATGCGGTGGATTTTGAAAACATGATGCTCCGCATGCGTTCATACAAGGAAAAGGAAGATGAGGATCATCACAAGTGTCATTTGAATTTGGGACTGGACATTTGAACAGGGGATTTTCAATTTTAAAAATACTTTAGAAAAGGGGTAAAACGTGAAGACCGGGGAAATTCTGGAAGCCGAAGCAGGGAAACTGCTCAGACCCATACTGGATAAAAAAGCCGCGGGAGAGAAACTTTCCGCAAAAGAACGCATGGCGATCCCTTCCCAGCAGATGCCCGCCCAGGATCCGAAAGTCCGCAGAAGGAATGTTTACGAAGTTGCCCTGGGTTACGGCGAAGCCCAGGCCCGGCTTGAGGCGGAACGCTGTCTGGGCTGCAAAAATACGCCGTGTATTGCGGGCTGTCCCGTGGGGGTGCCGATTCCCCGCTTTATTGCGGAGATCCAGGCGGGAAACTTCAAGGCCGCCGCGGATATTATCAAGGAAACGAACCTGCTGCCGGCGGTTTGCGGCCGGGTCTGTCCGCAGGAAAAACAGTGTCAGGAACAGTGTACGCTGGGGAAGATCCTCAAAGATACGGAAAAGGCGGTAGCCGTTGGAAGGCTGGAACGTTTTGCCGCGGACTGGGAACGCTTACAGGGTGCGGTAAGCCTGCCGGTGGTAAAGGCCTCCACCGGGAAGAAGATAGCCGTCATCGGCTCAGGCCCCGCCGGCCTTACCGCCGCCGCGGATCTTGCCCGCGAAGGCCACGGTGTTACTATCTATGAAGCTTTTCATAAGGCCGGCGGCGTGATGATCTACGGCATTCCTGAATTCCGTCTTCCCAAGACCATCGTCCAGGCGGAAGTTGAAGGACTGCGGAAGATGGGTGTCAAAATCGAAAACAATTTTCTTGCGGGCCGAACCAGAACCATCACGGAGTTTCTTGAAAAAGACGGCTGTGATGCGGTCTTTATCGGCGCGGGAGCCGGACTTCCCAAATTCCTCGGCATCCCCGGAGAAAATCTGGTGGGAGTATTCAGCGCCAACGAGTATCTTACCCGTGCGAATCTGATGAAGGCCTATGACCGCGAAAAGGCCGACACCCCGGTATTCCTTTCAAATGTTGCGGCAGTCATAGGCGGCGGAAACGTGGCGATGGATGCGGCCCGCATGGCCCTGCGCCTGGGGGCCGCCGAGGTGCATGTGATCTACCGCCGTACACGCGGGGAAATGCCCGCACGGGCGGAGGAAGTGGAACACGCCATGGAAGAAGGAATCATCTTTGATTTCCTCCGCAATCCCAACAGAATTCTGGGAGATGAAAAGGGCCGGGTTACCGGCATGGAACTTCAAAAGTTTGAACTGGGAGAAAGCGATGCCTCAGGCCGCAGAAGTCCTGTCGCCATTGCAGGTTCGGAATACGGTTTTAATTGCGATACCGTTATTGTCGCCCTGGGCAACGAACCCAACCCCCTGCTTTCGAAAACCACCCCCGGCCTGCAGGCCGACAGGCGGGGCCGCCTCGTGGTCAACGAGGTGCAGAAAACCTCCCTGGACAGGGTTTATGCCGGGGGAGACATCGTGCTCGGCGCGGCCACGGTGATTCTCGCCATGGGAGAAGGGCGGAAAGCCGCCGCAGAGATAAATGAGAGACTGAAAGAGAACAAATTTATCTCCGGGTCAGGATAAGCGCACAGGAATTTTTAACCATGTGTTTATCCTGTCAAAAGGAGACCGAGCCTCTGATGCTGCGCAAGCAGCTTCCTCTTTAGGCCCCGAAGCGTAAACAGGCCTGTTATGTGTCGTTTTTTGAGCCTCATCTACAAACTGTTTTGCGCCATGGACGGCGCAAAACGTGTGATTATGTTTTTATTCTTATTGCCTTTATTTTCTCAAAACTATTACAATATAAAAGCAACTATTCATTGTATTTTCCAATAGCATTACAAATGGCATTTACAACCTGTTTTGTATCCTTTTTGATTGAAGATTCCCAAAACCTCAAAACATGCCAGCCTTGTTTTTGTAAAGTCTCGGTCACGTAAATATCTCGTTCCCTGTTCCTTTTAAATTTCTTTTCCCAATATTCAATGTTTGTAGTTGGCATTATGACTTTTTGGGGATTGCAATGCCAAAAATCGGAGTCAATAAATACTACAATTTTTTTGCGTCTAAAAACAATATCCGGTTTTCCTATTATTTTATCAACGTGTTTGGAAAAATATATTTTGCGATGTTTTAGCTCGTTCATTACAAGCAGTTCCGGCACAGTGTTTTTTGACCGTATCTGCTTCATGTTTTTACGCCGTTGTTCCGGGGTTAGATAGTCCATAATATAAATTAAACATGAAAATCCATGTAATATTCTTCATCTGAGAATTTATAGAATGTTACATCAGTTCTGCCATAATGTTCGAGATTTATCCGCCAAACAGGTGCTCCATTAGGTACACCAATTCTA